>CALGKS010000058.1 GCA_937930475.1 uncultured Collinsella sp.
ATCTACACCACCGACGTCGCGGTCATCCGCAACTCCAACGCCGATGCCGTCTTTGCCGTATACCCCTTCACGCCACAGCCTGCCATTACGCAGGCGCTGTTGACCGTCGCCGAGTGCCCGGTCTTTGTAGGCGTGGGTGGCGGAACTACGACCGGTAAGCGCTCCGTACAGATGGCAGCCGTCTCCGAGATGCAGGGCGCGGCGGGCTGTGTGGTCAACTCCCCCGCCACTGCCGAGATGGTCGAGCACATCACCAACATCGCCGACATCCCCGTCATCGCCACGGTCGTTCGCTGCGACGATGATGCGCATGCCAAAGTGCGCGCCGGAGCCAAGATCCTCAACATCGCGGCCGGCAAGAACACGCCGCAGGTCCTGCGTGAACTGCGTGAGCACTATCCCAACCTGCCGCTCATCGCACCGGGCGGCAAAACACCCGAGAGCATCCGTGAAACCATCGCCGCCGGCGCCAACGCCATCATCTGGACACCGCCTTCGGCCCAGCAGCTGCAGACCGACATGATGCAGCGCTACCGCAAGATGAAAGAAGACGCCACGCCCGTCATCTCGCGCGACGATGTGCCCATTATCGACCAAGTCGCCGCCGCCGAGGTCAGCCAGGTCGAGAACATGAATCCAGACGTGCCGATTCCCGACGAAGTCATCGAGCGCGTCGCTTCGATCCACGATCACATCGAGGAGCGTCGCGCCAACCGCGGACTCAAGCCCTCGCTGCACGGCTTTTTCTTCCGCGGCAAGAAACACTAACCCCCCAACAGCAAGGCCCGCCCCACAAACGTGAGGCGGGCCGTTTTCGTTTGAACAATCATGCGGCGACGTGATGGGGCAAATTAATCCACGCGCTTGTCGCCCATAAAGAAGAGCGCCACCGTACCAGGTCCGGTGTGCGAACCGATCAGAGCACCGATATTGTTGATCTCAATCTTGCCTTTGAGCTGCGGAACTTGTTCCTCAATCAGCGCCGCAACGGCCTCGGCATCCTCACGGCACGCCGAATGGGACAAGACGCACTTACCCGAATAATCCGCACCGTCCTGCACGTGTGCCATCATGGTCTTAGCCATCTCGGAAATCGCGCGCTTCTTAGTGCGAATCTTCTCACGTGGCGACAGCCCACCTTCGCAATCGACCGTCATAAGTGGGCAAATCTTAAGCGCCGTGCCGATGATCGCGCTCGCGGCCGAAATGCGACCGCCGCGCAGATAGCTCGACAGATCGGTCGAGAAGAACCAGTGGTGAAGGTTGAGTTTATGCTCCTCAATCCAAGCGGCCGTCTCATCGAGCGAAGCGCCGCTATCGCGAACGTCGGCGGCATATTCCAGCAATAGGCCAAAGCCCGAAGACGCCCCCAGCGAATCGATGACGCGCACCTTGCCGCCCTGAGGATAGCGATCCGCGAGCATCTGCGCCGCAACGCAAGCCGATCCATACGTGCCCGAAATACCCGACGACAACGTAAGGTGCAGCACGTCTTTACCCTCGGCAACAAACGGCTCCCAAAACTTCTCGTACTCACCCACGCTCACCTGAGACGTCTTGGGCATGGCACCCGCGGCAATCTGGGCAAAAAACTCGTCCGGTGAAATCGACTGGTACAGATCGTCCGCATGGACAACACCATCAATCTCGTAATGAAAACACACGACAGGGATATTGCGCGACGCAAAGAACTCACGGGTTCGATCGGCGGCGGATTCACAGGTCAGGACAAAATCACTCATATGAGGCTCCTTAAGTATTGCTACGCAAATTATCGCACAGCAAGCCTAAATACGATACAAATGTCCACTATTTACCAATTCGAACCATTGGCATTGAATATCTTTATCATCAACATCCCCATCCCCGCCATGGGCCAGCATGGGCATAATCACGCCCTTCGTCTCCACTTAACCGACACATCAACCTCAACTAAATCGATTTAGCAAACCGTTCAGCTAACAATTCAGCCGCCGGCGCAAAATCGAAACAAAGCCGGCGCATACTGGTAAACGCTTGACGCTGTTTTATCAGTTTTACCAACCATATTGGAAGGTGCTTCATGGTCGCATTCGATCGCAATCCGCAAGACTTTAAGTATCTGCGCCTGCTGTCGAGACAATTTCCCACCGAGCAATCCGCGTTCACCGAGATCATCAATCTCTCGGCCATTCTCAACCTGCCCAAAGGCACCGAGCATTTTATGAGCGACGTACACGGCGAGTACGAAGCCTTTATGCACATCCTCAACAACTGCTCGGGCGTCGTGCGCGAACATGTCGACGAAATCTTTGGCGACACGCTCTCCTTTGACGAAAAGGGAGAGCTGTGCACGCTCATCTACTATCCGCGCGAGAAGATCGATCTTGTCCGCAGCCGGCGCGAGGACTCGCCCACCTGGTATAAGACCATGCTCGACCAGCTCATTGTGGTCGCCCGCTCGCTTTCGAGCCGCTATACCCGCTCCAAGGTGCGCAAGGCCATCCCTCGCGATTACGCCTACATCATCGACGAGTTGCTGCACACGCATCCGGATGAGAACAACTACCGCGTGCGTTATCACGAGCGCATCGTGGAGTCCATCCTAGAGACCGCAAGCGCCGACGACTTTATCGAGTCGCTCGCCTCGCTCATCAAGCGCCTGGCCGTCGACCACCTGCACCTGGTGGGCGATATATTCGACCGTGGCGGCGGCGCTGCCAAGATTATGGACCGCCTGCTCACCTATCATTCGCTCGACATTCAGTGGGGCAACCACGACCTACTGTGGATGGGCGCTGCGGCCGGTGAGCCCGCCTGCATAGCCACGGTGCTGCGCAACAACCTGCGCTACGACAATTACGAGATCCTTGAGAACGACTACGGCATCTCGCTGCGCGAGCTTGTCGCCTTTGCCGATGCCACCTATACCGCCGGTGAGCCCATCAGCCCGCTGATTAAAGCCATCAACGTCTTGCTCTTTAAGCTCGAGGGCCAGATTATCCAGCGCCACCCCGAGTTCGACATGACCGACCGCCTGCTGCTCGACAAGATCGATCACGACGCCGGCACAGTCACGCTTGCCGACGGCAGCGTGTGGCCGCTCACGACCAACGACTTCCCCACCGTCGACCCGACGGACCCCTACACGCTCACGTCCCAGGAGCAACACATCATCGACAAGCTCGTGTCCGAGTTTGTCACCGCCGATCACCTGCATCGCCATATCGATTTCCTCTACACCCACGGTTCAATGTACAAGGTCGCCAACGGCAATCTGCTGTTCCACGGCTGCGTGCCGCTCAACGAGGACGGTACCTTTAGCAGCATGAACTGCCTGGGCACCTGGCACGCCGGCCGCGATTATCTCGATTTTTGCGACCGCATCGCCCGCCGCGCCTGGCGCGTCGGCGACCGCGATGCCCTCGACTGGATGTGGTACCTGTGGATCGGCTTTAACTCACCCGCCAGCGGACGCCTGGTGCGTACCTTTGAGCGCGCCTATATCGCCGATAAGAGCACCTGGGCCGAGCCGATGGACCCATACTTTACGCTTACCAAGTCGCCCTCGGTCTGCGACGTCATCATGCGCGAGTTCGGCGTTGCCCCCATGGCATGTTCGCCGACCGGCCACATCATCAATGGCCATACGCCCGTCAAGACCACCAAGGGCGAGCAGCCCATCCGCGCCAACGGCAAGCTGCTGGTCATCGATGGCGGCTTCTGCCGCGCCTACCATCCCAAGACGGGCATCGCCGGCTACACGCTTATCTCGAGCTCACGCGGCTGTCGCCTTAAGTCACACCAAGCCTTTACCACGGTTGCCGAGGCACTTACCCGCAATGTAGACATCGAGAGCGAGACCAACCGGTTTGACCAGGCCGACCGTCGCCGCATGGTGAGCGACACCGATACCGGTGCCAAGATCCGCAGCCAGATCCAGGACCTACGCCAACTGCTCGATGCATATAGAAACGGTGCTATCGAGGAGCGCGCCTAGCCCCGCCTGCGGGGATTGGCTAAACTTGCTGAGTTCGTCATCCCCGCGGCGCTCCGGCGCCACCCTAAGGCAGGTACCATGCAAAAGCTCCTTGCGCAGATCATGAAGTTTGGCGTCGTCGGCGTCGTTGCCACCGTCATCGACTTTGGCATCATGAATCTGCTCCACTACGGTCTGGGCCTCAATATCCTGATTGCCAATACCAGCGGCTTTATCGTCTCGCTCATCTTTAACTACGTCGCGAGCATGAAGTACGTGTTTGCGCACAAGGAGGGCATGAGCCGCCGCCGCGAGTTCATCATCTTTGTCGTGCTGTCCGTAATCGGCTTGGCTCTCAACGACGGTATCGTGCTGGCGCTCAACGCCGGCCTGGGGCTCGAGGCCAATATCGCCAAGATTTGCGCCACCGCACTGGTCATGGTCTACAACTTTGTGACCCGAAAGATCTTCCTGGAGGGCGAGGAGACCAAGTAGCTCGGCCTCCTCGTTGCACTACGGGGCCCACGGACGACGTGCGTCGAGCGCTGCGTTGTTCGTGGGCCTTGCTCGTTTACGGAAGGATTTACAACGTTTGCGGATTACCTCTTGAATATTTGGCGAGTTCGTATAGTTCTTGGCAAAGCCCTTACGTTTCCCTTGCAAAAGCTCTAAAGTATCCTCTGCTCGATTCATCAACGCATTGGATGTGATTACGTGCGCAAGGCACTGGCACAACCTCATACTAAGCAATTCCTCAAGTTCGCTGTCGTGGGTCTTATCTCCTTTGGCATCGACTGGGGCATGCTCATTGCGCTCGTCGAGCTGTTCCATCTCGACTTTCTGATGAGCACCACGATCTCGTTTATCACGTCCGTCGTGGTCAACTACTGGCTCAGCATGAAGTACGTGTTCGACCATCGCGAGGGCATGAGCCGCAAGCGCGAGTTTACGATCTTCACCATCCTGTCGGTGATTGGTTTGGGTCTCAACGACCTGTACATGTTTGTGGGCGTCACGTTTTTGAGCATCGGCTACCAGGCCATGAAGGCCATCGCCACGTTCTTGGTCACCTGGTACAACTACTTTAGCCGTCGCCTTTTCCTCGAGGGCGCGCAGTAGCAGTCAGTCAGACATACCCTTGCATTCGCAACCGGCTGGAATTCCCATTCCAGCCGGTTTTTTGTTTGCAAGGCCGCCGAGGAGGGCGCACGAGGCGAGAAACGGCGTCCCATTCGCATGAAAAACGGGCGGCTCGGATGCTTGTCCGAACCGCCCGTTTGGCATGTTATGTCGAGGCATTTAGCCCGTTACGTAATACCAGACCACGTTGTCACCATTGGAGAGAACGTAGTTGCTGCAGGCCGTCATGGGCGTTGTGCCGTTGACGGAGTACATCCAGCCACTCGTGCCGCCGTGCTCCTTCTCGGCCAAACCGCCAATAGCGGCGACATACGTGCCGTACGACGAACCCTGCGCATTGACGGAAAGCCCCAGCGCACACAGGGCGTCGTAGACGGTAGCGCCTTCGTTAAAGGTAAAGGTGCCACCAGAGGACACAGGATTGCCCACAGCGCTCGATGTGACCGAAACCGTCACCGTAACGTAGCCGGACTCCTGCGAGCCGCCCTGATTGCCCGCAGAGGCGTTGCCACTGTTGGATGCAGACGCATCGCCGGTCGCCGAGCCACCGCCCGAAGAAGAGCCGTCAGAAGAACTCGATCCACCAGCGGATTCGGAGCCCTGTCCGGCAGACGTGTTGCTGGACTTCTTGCCGCCCTTGCCTTCGGACTTCTTCTCCTTCGAATCCTTTTTTGAGTCCTTCGACCCGTCCTTCGCATTGTCCGAAGATTTGGAGTCCTTGGGCGCAGCCTTGCCCGAAGCGGTAGTCGAGCCGGAAAGCGAAGCATCCTTGGCAACGACGCTCTCCCCTGTCACAGCCCGCGCAATCCAGTCGATGGACCATGCACCGCTGGTAGAGGGATGGACAAAACCCAACGAGACGATGATGAGTGCAATACAGACGGCCGTCAGGGCGCCAACAAGCGCCTTGCGCCGAGGGGCGGACGCCGCCGAAGCGGCGCCCTTTTGCTTTGCATCGTCGAGCTGAATGAACGACGAGTCGGGTTGCTTGGAGTCGGCGTCCTGAGGTTTATTGGACACAACCCTCACCTACCGACGCTTGGTAAACACGAACACGCCGATGACCGCAAGCCCGATCACGCCGGCCGCAACACCAACGATGGCAAGCGGATTGAAGCCAGACTGCTGCACAGGAGCCTCAGCGGACTTCTTAGCGGTAGTCGCGGCAGCCGAGCCCGTATCGGACTTGGAGCTGGACTTACCGGACTTCTTGTCCTTCTTGCCGTCCTTCTTGTCGGACTTGTCGGAACCCTTCTTGGAATCCTTGCCGTCCTTGGTCTTGGTCGAGGTCGCGGTCGACGACACCGGCTTCTGAACCGGAGCAACGGCACCGCCAGGCTGTTGACCGTTCGTGCCGTTGCCGGAGTTACCGCCATTGCCATTGGAACCGCCATTGCCGCTATTGGAGCCAGAGCCACCGTTACCGCCAGGGTTAACGGCATTCTTGGTCCACTTGGCGTAGAGCGTCATATCGCCCGTCACGACGTCTTTGGAGAAATCCCAAGCCTGAGTACAATCGACATCCTTATACCAGCCTGCAAAGGTATAACCGGAGCGCTCGGGGTTCGCAGGGGCAACCATGGTCTTGTTTTGTGCGGTCATAGCGCTGGGAACCGTGCTGCCACCGCGCGTATCGAAGGCCACCGTATAACCCGGAGCAGCCTTGAGAGCAAATAGCGTACCGGAATCGTTGGTGTAGTAAAGGTTGCCCTGGACATCGGCTATCACGCTTGCGGTGCAATAGTTCGCATTGGAGCCAGACGGCGTATAGATCTCCACAGCCTCGCCAGTTGACTGGTTAAAGCAGTAGACAGCGCCCGGAGTCTTGTTGCAGGTAAAGTACACGTAGACATCGCTGCCCTGCACAGATGCAATCGGCGAAGCCTTGACCTCAGCATATTTTCCCATGTCAAGCGACTTTTCGACCGTCATAGACGCAAGGTCGATAACGGTGAACTGGCCGTTGTTCGAAGCGTCGCTTCCGCCGATATAGGCCTTGCCGTTTGCCACGGCCGGCGTCGAAGTCGAGGTGTTCGCAAATGCGCAAGAGTCGACAATACGAAGCATGTCGCCCTCACGAACAATCTTATAGAGCGTAGCCGGCTGACGACCGATCGCCAAAAAGACCGGGTTGCCACCCTCGGTACCGGCAGAAACGATCGTTGCGCGAACAGGATTTCCGGACAGGCTCACGGAAGACTTAACCTTGCCGGACTTGCCGTCGATCAGCTTCACACAACCGCTCTCGTCTCCGATGACAAGATCGGAGCCGGACGCGGCAGCGCCTGCCCAGTAATATCCTTCACCCGTAGAGTCATCGCTCTTGACAGTCAACTTGGTCCACTTAACCTGACCCGTCGCAATATCAACGCAAACCATGGCGCCCGCACTTGCGGTGCCCGTAGCCCCGGCGCCCGCCTCGAACTCAGCATAGACGCAGCCGTTTGCCACCGTCATCGTCGAATTCGCCTGATAGCGCCCGCCCGCGGCAGGAGCCTCGAGTGCAGAGGTCTTCCACACGCACTCAAGTGTCTCGGCAGAAAAGGCGTACACGGAACCATCGTCGTTTGCCGAGATAATCAGACCATCCGTGTACACAGGACGCGAGAAATACGAAGTGATCCCGCCCTTGGAAACGCGCGCAACAACCTTGCCCGCATTGTCGATCTTGACGAGCTCTGAGTCCGTGGTAACAAAAACGTAGCCGCCCGCAATGATGGGGTCGCCCAGCGAAACCCACTTATCGGCAGCCGTGGCCAAATTGACCTTCCACAGCTCCGCGGCAGACTCGGTGGGCGTCGGCGTGTTCACGAGCGTCGTGCCGCCCGCATTGCCAAAGCCGTTCCAGCTTGCAGTCCAGTCCGGACGCGAAGCGAAGGGATTGACAACAAGGCCCTCCAGGGGCTTCTCGTTATCTGCAGCGTAGACCCACTGAACCTTGTCTCCCGGCTTGAGGGTAACCTGGCCCGCACCCTTTTGAGAATACTCGCCGTTGACATAGAGCTGCCAGTACCTGCCGGTCGACTGGTCCCAGCCATACGTCTTGTCTGCGTGCGTAATGCTGGCAAGGTAGAACGATGCACCGGACGTACCCTGGCTGTCATAGATGAGACCTGCGGCCTTAAGCTCCTGCTCGGTAAGATCGGCTGCCGTGGATCCATCGGACATCTTGACGTCGCTGGCAAACGCCCATACGGAGTTGCCGCCGTTCTCATCCGGTCCGATGAAGCTCACCGAGGCTTTGACGGTAGCCTTATTCGCATCGTCAAGGCTTGCGCCAAAGGCGGAGTAGTACAAAGCGATAGAGTCGCCCGCGCCAAGCGTCACACTGCTGGCGCCAACCTCGGATGCTTTACCGTTTACGAAAAGCTGCCAGTACTTATGCGTGGCGGCATCATAGCCAAGCGTACGGCCATCGCTTGAAGTGATATCGGAGAGATAGTAACCATATTCCGTGGTACTGGAGGTGTGAGCGAGACCCTGGGCATCCAAGATCTGCTCAATCAGGGCATCGGCAGTCGAGCCGTAGCCAACGCTCTGCGCGCCGTCGAACCAAACTTCATCGCTGCCGTCGGCGCTAACACCCACGAGCTTGAAGTTGACCGAAATCTGAGGATCGGAGTGGTCGGTCGTGCCCACCACACGATACGTCGCTTTAACTGGCTGATTGACCAGGCTCTGAAGCTTGGCGTTATCCGGATGGGCCTTGGCGAGCGCTGCGTACTTCTCGTAGGTGAGCGAACTCTCCACCGTAACAAGCGTGTCTGCCGCAGGCTGCGTCACACGCAGCGTCTCATCGGCGATAATAGAGGTGTCGCTCGAGCGGTAGGTACGCCAGCTGGTGCCTGCCATGGAATCATAGCCAGGCAGATCGTCCGCATGAATCTGGCCCGTCTCGTACTTCTTGGAATACGAAATGGTACCGTCCTCGGCAACCGTGGCAGAGCTCCAGGGGCTGAGGTTCGTGCTCACCGCGTTAGCGGAAGTGTTGGTGCCCAGGATTGAAGTAGCGTAGGCGTCCTTGACAGCCTGCATCTGCGCCACGGCGGCGTCAATCTCGGACTCGTCGATGGGCTTGACCGTCACGGTGATGTCGCGCGTGGCGGTAATACCATCGCGCGTGAGCGTGGCCGTAATGGTTGCGGTGTTGGAGCTACCTGCGATGTCGCGAGTAACGATAACGCGGTAACCCTTTAACTTTGCTACGGAACCATTGCTGGACGCATAGGAGAGCTTCGCCGAGCCGGCATTGATCTTACTCGCACGAGGCAGGATAAAGTCGCCCTCGACCGCCGAGAGGTCGACCGTCTTGCTCGAGTCGGCGTAGTCCTTCACCAGGCCGTCGATCTTAGCCAGCGAGGCTTCGAGCTCGGCCTTCTCGGCAGCGATGTCCTCGGCGGACTTGGAGGCTACCTTGACCGGGTAGCCGCGCGTAATTGCAGTCGAGGGAGAGTTGCCGTAACCAGAGGCAAATAGTGTTGCTCGCACGGTAAACGTCACGTTTTTGTCGCCATTGCCATGAGTGTAGGCGACCTTGTAGACCGTGTTGTAATTGGAATCGTAGCTCGAAGTCAGCTTGGCCGCAGACGAATCGCTCGACGTCCAGGTGAGGTCGGCAACCTTCTTGCCTCCCACATAGAGCGCGCCGGGAAGCACCTCTTCCTTAGCAGTCGAAGGCGCGATGCCCGCCTTGACCGAGGCGGTAAGAGTCGCGGCGTTGAGCTGCTCGTTCAGGCACGCTTCAACCTTGGCTTGATCCCACGCGAGCGAAGAACTGGACGAGGGCGTGAATTCGACGATTTCGCTGCCGAGCGTCAGCGTATAAGTAGGTTTGAACTGGCGTAGCACCGACCAATCCGCGGATACGGTCTTCTCCGCATTGGACAGGAAGAAGTACGTGATGGTGCCATCTGCAGCGATGCCACCCTGCTGGGCCGGGTCGGTCGCACCGAAGGTCACAGACTTGAGAGTCGGCTTCACGTTCGCGTAGCCGAGCGCCTTGAGCTTGGCCGAGAGCATGTCGACGATATTGGTGTCGGTGCCATAGACCGGGCTCGGCTTCCAAGTGGAGAGCTTCTGCTTGGCCTCGGCAAGCGTCTTGGCATCGGGCGTCGCAGGCGTGGTGGCGCCTTCGTCCTCGACAATCGCCAGCTTCGTGCTTGCGGTGAACTTGTAGTCCCACTTGCTCGAGCCATAGGTCACCTTGCAGGCAACATACTTGCCCGCCTGAGCGGCCGTGAGCTTGAACTCGCGCGACGTTGCGCCGTCGATAGGCGTGTAGCCCGAGGCGGTAGGAGCCGAGCTCTGCTTCTCGCCCACGTACCACTGATACTTGAGCTGCGCGTACTCGGAATCGAGAATCTCCTCGTCGTCGCCCCAGTCGTCCTCGTAGTAGGCGCCAACTTTAATCGTATCGCCAACCTTAAGAGCAGTATTGGACGCAGATCCATCGACGATGTCCTGGCCCTTGGCGTTCAACAGACTGACGGAGTCGACCGTCACGTATGCTGCGGTAGCGATATCCGACTCGTCATCATCACTCGACACAGCGGACTCGGCTTTGGCACTTGCCTCGGCGGCAGCCTCCACTTTTGCAGCGGGCTGCGAAACATCCTGCGACTCGCTCTCCTGCGTATCTGCAGAAGCGGCAGAATCACTCGTATCCGCGCCCTTTGCAGGCTTCTCATTCTCGGTCGCTACCTGGTCAGCACCGGTCGCCGTGGAACTATCCTCCCCCGTCGGCTCCGCATCACGCGAAGTAACGGCCTCGGCAATGCCCTCGGCACCCTCAGCCCAAAGTTGCGCCGGCGTGGTGCCAAAAGCCATGGCAAAAGCCAGGAACGCCACCAGACCGCGCTTGGCTACGCCACGGGCAATCGCTCCATGACGACGCCACGAGGCGCGCTGGCACTCGTCCTCAAACATATCCATTTGTCTCCTACTGTCTGCACTTGGAGCATTGCCCAGCGGCTGCCCCACGTCATTGCGCACATTGCGCCCGAGTACCCCCATCGGGGTCCCCCTTCCCTCCAGAGCCCAACGCGTACCGGCGGCTTTCGCCACGGCCGCGCACAAGATGGGAGGCGATCCGACTTAACCTTACCGACCCGGGCGCACCGTCCGATCTGCGACGCGACCATCCCGGGCCAAGAGGAATTACGGTTACTGGTACAGCCGGGGACTTGCACCCCGATTCTCCCAAACGCGCAGGAAAACCGCGCATTCGTGCGTCTCCGCACCACCATCTAGGCCAGCGATTATTACTGTCAATATGGTAGCACGCAAAAGGGCCCCGCACACAGGCGAAGCCCAAGGTAAAAGCTATGGTTTGCAATAGGAAGAACTGTCATCGGACCTTGCAAGAACAGCCCGCTTCAAAACTATGCCGGATTACGGGGCTGATTCAGCACTTCGCAACCATGTCTGTCATTTTCAAAAACCAACGACTCATCTACCTGCGGTTTTAAAAGCGCAAATTTCGGCATGGTCGAGGTTCGGCACTCCAGCCCCGTAAACCGGCATAGTTTTGTTCGGACCAGCCCACGTCGGCGCGACGCAAGGCAAAATGATCCGTTTTCCTCCGTCCCCAAGGGATCAATGCTTACCGCCGTGACTGTTGCGCCAGATCTCGCGGCCCAGCATCAGCGCCAGCACCAGCGCACTCACGTAGCCCATAAAGCCAATGACCGGGATACCAAACACAACCGGCTCGATGCGCGCGTAGTACACCACCGACGAGCCGATAAACAGGCCGGCAATCACAATTGCCATCGACATGCGGTCGATAATTCCACCCAGCTGTCGCAGCGCCTTATCGCTGCTCATGATCTGCGTGTTCACCTTAAGCTGGCCGCGCGTGAGCATGCGCGACGCCAGCCCCAGATACTCGGCCGCCTCGAGCGAACCTTTTGCCGCTCGATAGCTGCTCGCGGCAAGATCGCGCCCCATATCGCGCACGCGCGCATAGGTGCTCTTCTCGTTTTTGATATGCGTCTGGATAATCTGGATCATGTTGACGTTGGGCATGTACTCGGTCAGCAGGCCCTCGAGCGTCACCATGCCGCGGGCGAACATCGTCACCACGCTCGGCAGCTCAACGTCGTTTTTGCGCGCCAGGTTTAGCAGCGAGGTCAAAAACTCGCCGATATCCAGGTCTTTAAGGTCAAGACCCGCAAAGTCGGCGACGATAAAGTCCAAATCGGACAAAAAGGCCGAATGGTCGAGCTCGGCCGAGTCGCAGCGCGTCACGGCAAAGCGCATAAGCGAGTCCTTGAGCTTGGGCACGTCACCCTCGGCCACGGCGAAAATCATGTCCTTGACGATACCGCGGTCGTGGCTCGACATGCGCCCGACCATGCCCAAGTCGATAAAGTAGACGATGCCGTCCTTGAGGATGATGTTTCCCGCATGCGGGTCGGCATGGAAAAAACCATCGTCGAGTACCTGCGTCGAGTAGTCCTCGACAATCGTCGAGCCGATCTTTTCCAAGTCATAACCCTCGGCCACCAGGCGCTCGGGATCGGCAATGGAGATGCCGTCGATGTAGTCCATGACCACGACGTGTTCGGTGCAAAGGTCCAAGTAGGATTTGGGACACGACACGCCATGCACGCTTTTGTGGAAGTCATAGAAATCGTTGAGGTTTTTGGCCTCGGCCAAAAAGTTGGTTTCCTCGCGAAACGAGGTCCACAGCTCTTCGACCACGCCGTGCAGGTCAACAAACTGGTCGGTGTTGACGAACTTTGAGACGATGCGCACCACCGAACGGATGATGTCGATATCCTGAGCCATAACCTGCTGCGCGCCGGGGCGCTGCACCTTAACGGCCACGTCCTCGCCGGTCACCAGGCGGGCTCGGTGTACCTGCGCGAGCGACGCGCTTCCGAGCGGGTTGGGGTCGATCGCGTCGAACATCTGCCCCAAGCGCTGGCCGTATTCCTCTTCCAGACAGCGGAGCACCACCTCATACGGCACCGGCTCTACGTCGGAGCGCAGGCGACGAAGCTCGTCACAAAACCGCTGCGGCAAAATCTCGGAGCGGTTAGCCAGAATCTGCCCCATCTTGACGAACATGGGGCCGAGCTCTTCGAGCAGGCGGCGCAGGCGAACCGGCGTGAGGTTATCCCACACACGATACTTTTTGACCAGGCGAACGATCTGACCGATGCGTTCGCGGCGACCTGCCGGTGTGAGCTGGTATTCCTCGTCCGGCGCCATCGCGTCGGGCTCCTCGGGGACCATATCGACAGCGCGCGGCTTCTTGCGAGCGCCCGAGACGGCGGCCTCAACCTCATCGACAACCGCCGTCTCGTCACCCAAGGGATCTAAATTGTTGTAATCGGTGGTGGAATCTGCCATCTGCGCTGCTACTCGGCCTCTTCGGCGTCCCCTGCGTCGTCGGGCTCAACAGACTCGACGGGCACCGAGGTCACGTTGTCCTCGACCGAATCGACGATGTCGCGCACATGGGCCAGGAAGGCCGTGCGCTCGGGGGCGGTCATAACGCGGACGCGGGCCAGGATGAGCTCGTCGAGCACGCGCTGTGCCGCAGTCTCGCCCTGCGTGCCCAGGCGCTCGGTCAGGTCGGAGATGGTGCCACCCGCCTGCTCGAACATGTCAGACACGCTGCGGGCGATATCGGGGGTGCCGGCGTCCTTGCGGACCTGCTCGCCCTTGGTATTGAGGTCGTCGAGGACCTTCTTGCCGCCCTCGACGGCAACGGCAGCGGCACCGAAGCCCACGTTAATGGCACCGTTAACAAGCTGATCGAATTTCATAACCATGGTTGGCTCCAATCGTGAACAACTGCATTGGCGTTCTTGTACCCAAGATTGGGCGAACGACACAAAATCGTTTTACCGCCAAGATAGAAATCGAGCGGGGCAAAGCCCTCGACGGCGTTTGCCCCGCTCGCTCGTTGCAAGGTCGTCTTTACCTTACGTTATCGTTCATCGCAAAGGAATTCTTCATGGCACAGCTCGTGGTGTAGAGCACCTTGCCCAACAGAGCATCGGTC
>CALGKS010000059.1 GCA_937930475.1 uncultured Collinsella sp.
GGTTGAGCCGCAACCCAGTTTTTATTGGACCTCGAACCCTATGCTCGATGTTCGCTTCGTTCATTGAGTTACCCTTTGCATGAGGCCGGGACATATCGTCCCGCCCGCAGTTTCGCAGGCCGAAGGCCGAGAATGTTTGAGGACGGGATGATATGTCCCGGCCTCCCAGGAGAGTTACCTATGAACTACGCGAACATTAAGTATTTCGACATTGCTGATGGAGAAGGCGTCCGTACTTCTCTGTTTGTGAGTGGGTGCCGTCGTGGGTGCAAGAATTGTTTTAACTCTGTCGCGTGGGACTTTGCTGCGGGCGAGCCCTTTGATCGCGCCGTCGAGGACAAGATTATCGAGAGCCTCGACCATCCCTTTAACGACGGTCTGACAATTTTGGGCGGCGAGCCCATGGAACCTGAGAACCAGGCGGGACTCGTTGATTTTGTCGAGCGTGTTCGCGCGGCCTATCCATCGGGGTCGGGGAAGACTATTTGGTGCTTCACCGGCGATGTGCTCGAGGAGCTTATGCCGGGCGGTCGTCATCATACCGAGGTGACGGACCGTATCCTGGCCTGCCTCGACATGTTGGTGGACGGCCCGTTTGTTCAGGACCTGTACGATATCTCGTTGCGCTTTAGGGGTTCGAGCAATCAGCGCGTGATCGATATGAACGCTACGCGCGCCCGTGCTGAGCGCGAGGGCGTTGCGCTTTGTGATGCGGTTGAACTTTGGCGTGATGATCCGGTCTATTCGACCCATACTATGTAGCTTGTGGTCGATGCCGGAGGGCGTGGTACCATAGCGCGAACGTGAAATCGGAAAAGTGAGGCCCAGATGGTCGATCAGGAAAAAGTCGAGGCCGCCATTAAGCTGTTGCTTGAGGGCATAGGCGAGGACCCAACTCGTGAGGGCCTGCTGGAGACCCCGGCGCGCGTTGCCCGTATGTATGGTGAGATCGCCGGCGGTATGGACCAGAGTGCCGAGGAACACCTGTCCAAAACCTTTGCCGTCGCTTCGAACGATTTGGTTATCGAGCGCGACATCACGTTCTACTCGCTGTGCGAACATCATCTGCTGCCGTTTTATGGCAAGGCCGCCATTGGTTATATCCCTAACGGTCGGGTGGCTGGGCTTTCCAAGCTCGCCCGCACGGTTGAGGTTTATGCCCGCCGTCTGCAGCTGCAGGAGCAACTGTGCGCACAGGTTGCCGATGCCCTCATGGATTATCTCGCTCCCCAGGGAGCGATTGTGTTGATGGAGGCCGTGCATATGTGCATGACGATGCGTGGCGTGCAAAAGCCCGGCACCAAGACCGTGACGCTTGCTCGCCGCGGCGTCTTTGAGACCGATCCCGCGCTCGAGGAGCGTTTCTTTAGGATGCTGGGCCGCTAACCATGAGAGTCGTCAACGACTTTACATCGAAGACCGATGAGGGGACGTCGCGTCGCGGCTTTATGGCTTCGGGCCTGGCCCCCTTTGGTGCCATGCCTCGCATTGATTACATTTGTGCCAACGGGCTGTTCCGGCGGCACCTGGGCAACATCGTACAGTTGGAATCGGGGCGCATCTTCTGCCGCCACGGTATTGACCATCTGCTCGATGTCGCGCGCATTATGTGGATCAAGAATCTCGAGGAGCAGCTCGAATTTGACCGCGAGGTCATCTACGCCACAGCACTTCTTCACGATATCGGCAAAGATGAACAGTATGAATCGGGTATATCCCATGATGTTGCAAGCGAACGCGTCGCTGATGCGATTCTCGGCGGCATGCCCGATGACGTGGCGTTTGAGCCGGCCGATGCCGCAGCCATTAAGACGGCCATTCTGGGCCATCGAAAGCTGCGCGTGAACAGCCAACCGCTTGAGCGTCTGCTCTATGCAGCCGACAAAGCGTCGCGTGCCTGCTTTGCATGCCCCGCGCGCAACGCTTGCAACTGGAGCGATGATAAAAAGAACCTGTCGATTCGCGTGTAGTTAGTTTGCGCGGTCGGGGTTCTAAACGAAGGAGACGATCGCGTTGAGTAACAAGAAACTGCCCGAGAATGCAACCAAGACCGAAGGCGCCGAGCTCGCCCGCCGTGGAAGGGGCGAAATATCCACCGCAACGGCGGTGCCTCACGTGAGCTATGACGATTTGCGCCATGCCGATCGTATTGTCATTGACGGCCTGGAGGTTTTTGCCAACCATGGCGTGTATCCCGAGGAGAACGCGCTGGGTCAGAAGTTCATCGTTTCTCTGGTGCTCTATGCCGACCTGCGCGCGGCGGGGGAGCACGATAACCTGGACGCCTCGATTGACTACGGCTCGGTGTGCCACGATGTCGATGGCTATCTGCGCGAGCATACGTTTAAGCTCATCGAGGCGGCAGCCGAGGGGACAGCCCAGATGCTGCTGCGCCGTTATCCCTCGCTGCTTGGTGTGCGCATAAAGCTCGATAAGCCGTGGGCTCCTGTTGGCCTGCCCCTGGCAAGCTGCGGCGTCGAGATCGAGCGCGTGCGCTAGTCGACGCTAGAGCTTGTTGAGGGGTGGCTGCTTGAGCCGCTGAGACAGTGCTCTATTGTTGGGACAGTACGTGTCGAGCAGGGCGTGAAAGCGCTGATTGTGGCTCGGCTCGAGC
>CALGKS010000060.1 GCA_937930475.1 uncultured Collinsella sp.
ACCCCACTCCCCTGTATACTGATGTAGCACGTGTTTCATCCGGGCTTGTTGGGCCGGATTGTTCATGGGAGGGTCTTATGGCTGCTTCGAATCCGCCTAAGGGGAGCGTTTCTTCTTCGTCCATCAAGCCGGTTACGCGCAAGGCCGTGCGCTGCCAGCGCGAGGTCGCTTGGCTTATCACGCAGGCGGCGGGCAGGCTTGTGGCGACTACTCAGGACGTCAATGCGCCTACGCCGAGCTTTGTGTTAGCGGTGGCGCTGGATTTTGTGCGCCAATTGGAGCTTGCCGCACAGGATGCCAGCGGCCACCTCAACTACCAGAATGTTATGGCGCCCGACCTGCAAACGTTCTGCCACATGGCCAAGTTGCCCGCCGCGCCCAATGCGCTTTCAGAGGCAGGCTACATGTTTACGCTTTCGGGCGCGGACCTTATCCGCGACATCTATGCATACTGCAGCGAGCTCGCCGAGCGCCACGTCTTTGACGCGGCAGAAGTCAAACCGGGATATGTCATCAAGCTGGTTCTTAGGCTGTTCTTGATGGACGAGTTCGGGACCATGCCGGCGTAAGCCGAGTCTTTAGCATCACCGTCGACTGAGTAACAACCGCTTTACCTTAGTGGGCGCCAATTGAGGGTCGATTATTGGTTCGCCTCGTCCACTAACGCATTTATTCCACGCGCTCTGACAGTCGATACTTGCGGTTGCGGCTCGTCGCCGGCGCCGTGGGCTCAAGCTCGCCTTGAGCAATGAGCGCGTTGACGCGCGACCTAACCTGGGAAATTGTAAGCCCCGTGCGTTCTACCAGCTCACGCGTCCCCAGCTCGCCGTAGTGTTTGAGTGCCGTCACAATTAAGCCCCCGCCATGATCGACCGGCTCGATCTTTGAACGGTAAAGTACGACCTTGAACCGATCGAACCCCGGGCAGAACAGGGGCTCGGCCAGACCATGCGCGCGCATGGCATCGATCATCATCGGGATGCCCGAGCCATTGCCCTCAGCCGGCGAACCTGCGCCATCCGGCAGCGGGACAATCGACATGAGTTTCACGAGCGTCGCGTTACGGCATCGGGAGCTGCCGTCAAACAAGTTCTCGCGAGTCTTTCCCCCGTAAAGGCCGCCAGGATTCGTCACCTCGACACGATCGTCAAAGACGTCGACGGCAATCGATTGTCCACAGAACCGATCCCCGTATTCTCGATGGATTACGGCGTTGGCGATTGCCTCGCGCAGAACATCCTCGGGAATCTCCAGCGAGTCGACACGCGAGACGCCTTGGACGGTCGAGATGCGACGCAGGTTTTTGGCAACAGCTGCGACGGCATCCGAAATCATCTCGCCTAGGGTGCCCTCGCAGACTGTGCGGTCCATAAACCTTAGTGGCCCCGCAGCTCCCTTTTGAGTTCCCATGTGGACAGCCACATCAATGAAGAGCTTGGGATAGAACTGCTGAGGGTAAACGCCCGCGGCAAGGAGGCCGGCCTTGGTAACATTGCCCTGGAAGTCGAGGAAATTCAGACGCTCCATCTTTGTCTTCTTGTCCGCCGCACCGCGCATCGCTCGAGGCGTCAACGAATAGGCACGCTCTATCGTGCGGTCGACCAGCGACTCGTCGAGATCGCCCACACTCGTGCCGGGCACCGCATCGCGATCGCTAGGACTCGTCCGTTCATATGACGACAGTGCCAAAACCTCGGTCGACGAAAGCGGAACATCTTTGTCATCGATGCGTTTGTAGCTGCCACCTTGAGCGCCCCGCTCTATGACATAGCAAGGCTTGCTCGACGGGTCGAGCTCCTCAATCGTGATGACCAGAACCACGGTGCCCTGGAGCTCCACGCGCTCAATGGTGTATTTGGGCGGATTGGCCAGCTTTCCGCGACCGCCGGCATCGCCCATGCCCGCCACGAATTGGTTGAGCACTTTCTCGGTCTCAAAGTTTGCAACTGGAACAAAACCCGCGCGCTCACTCACTCCGAGCACGATGATTCCGCCGGCAGTGTTCGCGAATGCGCTCACCGTTTCCCACACGTCGCGGGAAAGCGTCGTGGCGCTCTCCTTCACTTCGACGTTAAGATCATCCGAGCCCATACGCCTTAAAGACTCAAGCAGACCGGTCAGCTCGTTTTCGTTCATCTGCACGTCCTTTCGCTCGGTCCTGCGGAGAATGCCGCGGATAGATTTCCCTCGTCTCTCAGTTATCTCTCGTAATTATCTCTCGTAATTATCTCTCGTAATTATCTCTCGTAATTATCTCTCATCTATCTCTCTATCTCTCGGCTTAGAGATAGAGAGATAGATGAGAGATGGAATGTCTACCATTTGCTTCATTTATACATATTTTTGCTGGTAGAACAATCGGTATTGAGACAATACCATGATTGCCTGTCTCTTTACTGCTCAGTTATCTCTCATATTTTTCTCTCATCTTCCTGTCATCTCTCATATTAGAGACGAATGAGAGACGAGAGATACGCGAGTGATGGACGAACGAGGATTTTCGGACGGTCGGATATCGAGAGTGGATATTTGGGTCGCGCGCGCAGACGTGGTGTAAGAGTGTCCTGAGGTCCGTCGCTGCAAGTCCCGATGTTACTCCTTCTTGAGACCGCGCTT
>CALGKS010000061.1 GCA_937930475.1 uncultured Collinsella sp.
GGCCGAGGCAGACGGTGAGGTGCTCGAGATCTGCGTGGCCGACGGCGACCTCGTGGAGTTTGGCAGCTGCCTCATGAGGATCGGATAGGTGATATCCATGAACAAAGAAGAGCTCAAGAAGCTGTTACCGCATCGCGAGCCGATGCTTTTGCTCGACGAAGCCGAGCTGGTGGGCGACGAGGCCCACGGCAAGATCACGATTACAGGCGACGAGTACTTTTTGCAGGGACATTTTCCGGGAAACCCGGTCGTTCCCGGCGTGATTCAGTGCGAGATGCTCGCCCAGAACTGCTGCGTGCTGCTGATGGGCGATGAGGAGGCGCGCGGCGCGACGCCGTTCTACACGAGTCTGGACAAGGTGCGCTTTAAGCGTCCGGTGCGCCCGGGCGACACGGTGGATCTAGTGTGCTCCATCACGCGTGCGCGCGGGCCGTTCCGCTTTGCGACGGGTACTGCGAGCGTCAACGGTGAGGTTTGCTGCCGCGCCGATATGTCTTTTGCACTCATGCACGAAAGTTAAGGAAGGCTTCATGTTCGACAAAGTGCTCATCGCCAACCGCGGCGAGGTCGCGGTCCGTGTTATCCGCGCGTGCCGCGATATGGGCATCAAGACCGTCGCCGTCTACTCCACGGCCGATGCGGACGCGCTGCACGTGCAGCTTGCCGACGAGGCGTATTGCATCGGCGGCCCGCGTCTTGCCGAGAGCTACCTCAACGACGATGCCGTGCTCACCTGTGCCGTAAAGTCGGGAGCTAAGGCAATTCATCCCGGTTATGGCTTCTTTTCCGAGAAGGCGAGCTTCGTGCGCGACTGCGACAAGTATGGCCTGGCGTTTGTCGGTCCTTCGGCCGAGGTAATCGACAGCATGGGCGACAAGGACGCCGCACGTCGAACGGCTGCCGCGGCGGGCGTGCCCATCGTTCCGGGCTGCGATTTGCTCAAAAGCCCCGAGGAGGCAACGGCCGAGGCCGAGCGCATTGGCTGCCCCGTGCTTATTAAGGCGCGTGCCGGTGGTGGCGGTCGCGGCATTCGCAAGGTCGAGCGCGTGGAAGATGCGGCAAAGGCGTTTATCGAAGCACGCGCCGAGGGCGAGGCCGTTTTTGGCGACGGCGAGTGCTACATGGAGAAGTTCGTCGCGCCGGCGCATCACGTTGAGGTACAGATTATGGCCGATAAGCAGGGCCATGTGTTTTCGCTCGGCGAGCGCGAGTGCTCGGTGCAACGTCGCAACCAAAAGCTGATCGAGGAGAGCCCCGCGCCGTGCCTCGATGGACACGACGACATTCGTGCTCGCATGCACAAGGCAGCGCGTGACCTGGCTCGTGCCGTCGGCTACGAAGGAGCCGGTACCATCGAGTTCCTGTATTCGGACGACGGCAATTTCTACTTTATGGAAATGAACACGCGCTTGCAGGTGGAGCATCCGGTTACGGAGTTTGTGACCGATACCGACTTGGTCAAGTGGCAGCTGCGCGTGGCAGCCGGCCAGCCTCTGCCCTTTGAGCAGGAGGACGTGCCGGTTCGCAACCACGCCATGGAGTGCCGCATCAATGCCGAAACGCCGGACTTTCTGCCGTCATGCGGAACGGTCACCGCGTTGCGTGTGCCGGGTGGTCCGCGCGTGCGCTGGGATTCCGCCATGTTTACCGGTGCGAAAGTTCCGCCGTACTACGACTCCATGCTTGGCAAGATCATCGTGTGTGCGCCCACGCGTGACGGCGCCATTCGCAAGATGCGCTCGGCCCTGGGCGAGCTCGTGATTGAGGGCGTGAGCGAAAACAGCGAGCTTCAGCTCGACGTGCTGGCAAACGACGAGTTCTTGTCGGGCATGTATCACACCGATCTGATGGGGCATCTCTATGCTGATGAATAGAAAAGCGAAGACGGTCAACGTCCTCGAGGGACCGATGACCGAGTCGTGCGCCGAGTTTCCCGCGCGCCACGTGTTTATCAAGTGCCCGGAGTGCCGCCGCGTGATCGATGAGGCACGCCTGCACGACAACCTCGAGGTCTGCCCTCGTTGCGGCAAACATTTTCGCGTGAGCGGTCGCGCGCGCATGCGCATGACGGTCGACGAGGGCACGTTTGAGGAATGGGATGCCAATCTGGCGTCGGAGGACTTCCTCTCGTTTCCCAGCTATGCCGACAAGCTTAAGAGCGTGAGCGAGCGTTCGGGCGAGCGCGATGCCGTTGTGTGCGGCAGGGGCAAAATCTGCGGTTGCGATACGGCGCTCTTCTTTATGGACGCCAACTTTATGATGGGCTCGATGGGTTCCGTAGTGGGTGAGAAGATCTGTCGCGCATTTGAGCGTGCGACCGAGTTTGGATTGCCGGTTGTCGGCTTTACCGTTTCGGGCGGTGCGCGCATGCAAGAGGGCGTGACATCGCTTATGCAGATGGCCAAGATCTCTGCGGCGGTTCGGCACCACAGCGAGGCGGGCGGCCTGTATATCACGGTGCTCACCGACCCCACGACCGGAGGTGTAACCGCGAGCTTTGCCATGGAGGGTGACATTATCCTGGCCGAGCCCGATGCCCTGACGGCATTTGCCGGCCCGCGCGTGATCGAGCAGAACATGCACAAGCGACTGCCCAAGGGATTCCAGCGCTCCGAGTTTTTGATGGAGCACGGCTTTTGCGATGCCGTTGTTCCGCGTGGCGAGATTGCGCTCACGGTAGGCGAGCTGCTGACGCTGCACGAAGGGCACGCGCCCGGCCTGGGGGCACCGCATGAAATCGTGCATACGGGTCGCCGCGGCAAAAAGCTGGGACACTTGTTTAAGCGCTCGCCGGCACCAAAAACCGCGCTCGAGATTGTCAAGCAGACCCGCTCGGCAGATCGCGCCACGGCGGGTGAGATGATCTCGCTGGGCCTGGATGGATTTGTGGAGCTGCACGGCGACCGTTACTTTGGCGACGACGCCGCTGTGGTGGCTGGCATTGGCTGGAAAGATGGACGCCCCGTAACGGTCATCGCCATTGAGCGCGGCACCACGACCAAAGAGCGCATGCGTCGCAACTTTGGTATGGCACATCCCGAGGGCTACCGCAAAGCGCGTCGCCTTATGCGCCAGGCCGAAAAGTTTGGTCGACCGGTTCTGTGCCTGGTCGATACTTCGGGCGCGTTTTGCGGCATCGGTGCCGAGGAGCGCGGCCAGGGCGAGGCGATTGCCCGGAATCTCATGGAGATGAGCGGCCTTAAGACGCCGATTGTCTCGGTGGTGACAGGCGAGGGCGGCTCTGGTGGCGCGTTGGCGCTGTCCGTGGCCGACCGCATCCTGATGCTCTCGAGCTCGGCCTATTCGGTCGTGAGCCCCGAGGCCTGTGCGTCGATTCTGTGGAAGGATACCGAGCGCGCGAATGAGGCCGCCGAGGCGCTTAAGCTCACGGCCCCCGACCTGTTGGCGCTCGGCATCATCGACGGCATTGTTGATGATAGGGGCCTGTCGCATGAGGAGATCGCCGGTGCCGTCATGTCCTCGGCATTTGATGCCTTCGATACGCTTGGGCGGCTCGACGACGCGACCCTCACAAACCTCCGCTACGAAAAGTACCGCGCAATCGGTCAGTATCGCACGATGTGACAAAGGGACAGTCCGCATGTCACATTGGGAAAGGGTTCCTGTGTCACAAGTTTCTAACACCTCGTTTACAACGACGGTCTCATCAAACGCCATGGCCGTGGTGGACTATCTGTCCAAAAGCATGATGTCGGCGCTGCCGTTTATTGTCTGCGCGGCGTTGTTCCGCACCGTCGCCGTCATTATGGGCGAAGGCATGCTGGGCCTGTGGTCTGCCGATTCCGAAATCTATCGCCTGTTCTACAGTTGGCTCTATAACGCCGGCTACTACTTTTTGCCCGTTTATCTTGGTTGGGCGGCCGCCCGCCAGCTCGGTTGCTCGGAGCAGCTGGGCATGATGCTGGGCGGCGTATTGATTGCACCCGATCTGCTTAAGCTCGTTGATGCCGCCTCGACGACGGGGGCATCGATGACTTCCGTGTATGGTCTGCTTCCTGCGCCGGTCAACGATTACACGACGACTGTTATTCCGGTTCTCATCTCGGTGCCCGTGCTATGGCGAGTGGAGTGTTTCTTTCGGCGCGTTATCCCTAAGGCCGTGGCGTTTTCGTTCGTTCCGTTTGCGACCATGCTTGTCATGGTTCCGGTTTCGCTGTGTATTACGGCGCCGGCGGGCAGCTATCTGGGCATGCTGTTGGGCCAGCTTATGTTTATGCTTGGCAATTCCGGTGGCATCGTGTCGCTGCTCACGCTCATGGGGCTTGCCGCGGGCTGGGAGTTCCTTAAGATCGCGGGCGTCAGCAACGTTGTCCTATCGCTCGCCTATGCACAGTTTATGAGTGTGGGAACGGATTCGTGCATTCTGATCGCCGCGACGATGGCAACGTTCGCCGTTTGGGGTATGCCCTTTGGCGCGTCGCTCCGCGTTGCGGATAAGGACGAGAAGGGACTCATGCTGGGCTATTCGATCTCGGGTGTTCTTGGCGGCGTAAGCGAGCCGGCGCTGTACGGTTGCGGCTTTAAATATGGCAGGTGCCTGACGTGCATGGCCATAGGCGGCGCCGTCGGAGGCCTTGTTGCGGCCGTGGGCCACGTTACGGCCTATACCATCGGCATGACGAATGTCCTCATGGTCATTGGCTTTGCCACGGGCGGCATTTCGAACCTACTGTGGTGCTGCGTTGCCGGCGGCACAGCATTTGCGGCGTCTGCGGTGCTGAGCTACTGCTTTGGCGTGGTGCCGACGAAGGGGCAGGCGGCGGGGGACGGAGCCGATTCGCCCGAAACAGTGGCGAGCGCTGCTGAAGTAAGCGCATAAACCTGTGCGACAAAAGGACGATTCCTTTGTCACATTCCAAGGCCGTGGCCCGTGTGGGTTGCGGCCTTTTTTGTATCTAGAGGGCAAAGTGGCTACACTACAATCCGTTTGAGCAATAGATATATAGGTAGTACCGTGGGGGCTGATGAAGATGGTCGAGTGGATCGTTCGTCGTGCGCAGGGCGACCGTGCGCGCGTGGGCACATTGACGGGCGTGGTGTGTATTCTCGCCAATGTTGCGCTTTGTGCTGCGAAGGGCGCAATTGGTGTGGTTTCGGGATC
>CALGKS010000062.1 GCA_937930475.1 uncultured Collinsella sp.
ACAGCAGCTCGAGCAAGCCGTGCGTAAACGACGTGATACCGCGCACACATACCGCGCGGGCGCACGCCGGAAGGCCGTCGGCCAGCACCTCGGCCATAAGGTCAGCCGCCTCGCAGGGCTCGACCATGTCTCGACGGTCCAAGCCGCTCGCATAGGCGCTCAACAGCTCGAACACGCGGGCCTCGGCGTCACTCTTGGGATCGGGCTGGCAAACGTCGCCGCAGCAGCGCTCGGCACCCGTTCCCGCTACGCCCGGCAGCACATCGCGGGCCATGCGCGCGAGCATGCGCACCGTACCCTGACTGCGCGAAAGCGGCTGCAGGCCGGCATCGTCGCGACGGGCAATCATGTCCGAGAACAGCATCTGGCGCTGCATGTTGTCGACGAAGCTGCGGCCATCGCCCATAAGCTCCCACAGCGAACGAAGCCACGACGCGGGGGTTTTGTAGTCAACGCCCAGCGAGGCGCCAGCAACCGCAGCATCGTGACGGCACAGGTCGAGCTCAGCAAACGAGGGCGCCAGCAAAACAGCACGCCCGTGGCGGGCGACCAGGTCGGCGAGCAACGCCGCCTCGGCATCGCTCAAATCCGTGCCGGCATTAGTGGTATAGATTCGAACAGGCATGGTCCTCCACTCAAACCGTTCGCAATAATCAATGCATCCATCCTACCCGCCCACGCGGACAGATTTGCCCCACGCCAACAGATTTCCTCCGTCCCCGAGGGATCAAAAAACCGCCCCCGAAGGGACGGTTCTGCGCAATTCGTTTGTCGCCGCTGGCCTACTCGCCATCCTCCAGTTTGATGAGGATCTTGCGATAGCCACCGTACTCGCCATTAAGTGCCTTGGACACGCGGCTCACCGTGGTGGACGAAGCGCCGGTGCGGGCCTGAACCTCAACATAGGGCTCGCCCTCATCCAGATAGCGCGCGACCTGCAGGCGCTGAGAAAGATCGCAGATCTCGCGCGGTGTGCAGATATCGGTTAAAAACGCCTGGATATCGTTCTCGTCGTCCAAAAGACTAAATGCGTGGACCAGCTGCTTGACATCAGGCTTGTCAAACATGTTCTCGATATTCATCGATCACCGCCAAACCCGCCAAAAGGCATCGAAGTTGATACTGACATCGGGCATCGTTCGCCCGTTCTATGCAATAAAACTAATGCATGGAGCATTTGCCCGTAGCAGTGTAGCACACCACCAAACTAAAGTGACAAGACTCTCTGTCAGCGGCACGTTTTTCAGGACGAACGCCGCTTAGAAACCGAATGCGCACGTAAGCTCCACGAATATTTGAGACAATGGGCGCCCAAACACCGCGGCGCGCCCGCGCAACCATCCAAGTCGCCGCCGCAAGCCGCTTCACGCGACGCCAGCAACCCCGGCGCGAGAAAGGATTCACGCCATGCGCTTTATGCTTAACTGGCTCTTCACCTCGATCGCCATCGCGATCGCCACGTTCCTCGTCCCCGGTATCCAACCCTTCGGCTTTGCCGAGGCCTGGGTCTGCTTTGCCTTTGTGGGACTGTTCCTCAACATCGTCGATTCGTTCGTCAAACCGTTCCTCACGGTCATCTCGCTGCCGCTCACGATCATTACGCTCGGCATTTTCCAGCTCGTGCTCAACAGCTTTATGCTGGAGCTCGCGAGCTACCTGTCGGTCAACCTGTTGGGTGTCGGCATCTCCATCGCCGGCTTTGGCTCGGCCTTTATGGGCAGCATCCTAGTGTCCATCATGCGCAGTATCCTCGATAGTATTGCCGAAGAGTAGAACGCCCCCGACACACAAACGCATCGGACCAAATCAAAGGCCGCCCATCGCAAAATGGGCGGCCTTCTTATTTGCCAAGTCTCAGAGGGCAAGAAAATCTACCATTTCCACCCCATCCCAACATGGCAGGTGGGGTTAGATGACGTAGTCGTAGCCATGGTTGGGAGCGACAAGTTGATCGAGCGTCACGCCATCGAGGTAGTCGTTGATGAGCTTGTCCAGGTTCTTCCACACGTCGAGCGTGGGGCACTCATCAGCTCGCGAGCAACCCTTGCAGTCGCCATCCAGGCAGGCGACCGGCGCCAGACTGCCCTCGGTCAGGCGCAAGATCTCGCCCACCGTGTACTGCTCGGGCGGGCGCGTGAGCACATAGCC
Source organism: uncultured Collinsella sp. (assembly GCA_937930475.1). Lineage (GTDB taxonomy): Bacteria > Actinomycetota > Coriobacteriia > Coriobacteriales > Coriobacteriaceae > Collinsella. The sequence continues at coordinate 2,149 of CALGKS010000062.1, forward strand.
GCCGCCCTTGCCGCGCATGCCCGAGAGCATGTTGGCGCGCACGAGCGTCGCCAGAATATTCTCGAGGTACTTCTCCGAAATACCCTGACGCGCCGCAATCTCTTTAAGCGGGATACGGCCTGTCGCCTGGTGCTCGGCCAAGTCGACCATAACGCGCAGGGCGTACCTGCCCTTAGTAGAAACCAACATATATAGTGCTGCCTTTCGGTCTTTTAGTCCGTTGAAATTCTAGCCGAAAAAATGGCTTTGAAAATACCCGTTCCGGTCAAGATGGTTAATCAACTTGCAATAATCTCCTATTTCCTATTGCATTACTAGGCTTTGGTGTCTACTATGCTTCCCAACAGCTAAACGAACAACCTATAAGGTTTATGGGTTTATCTGCTAGACGCACCGTAAAACCACACGGTATCCAGTCATTTGAACACTTTGGAGGTTCATCATGAGCAAGGTTTACACGTCCATCGATCAGCTTATCGGCCACACCCCGCTTCTGGAGCTCACCCACTTTGAGGCCGATGAGGACCTCAAGGCCCGCGTGCTCGTCAAGCTGGAATACTTCAACCCCGCCGGGTCCGTTAAAGACCGCGTCGCCAAGAACATGATTGACGAGGCCGAGAAGGCTGGCAAGCTCGTGCGCGGCGGCGACTACACCATCATCGAGCCCACGAGCGGCAACACCGGCGTCGGCATCGCCTCGGTGGCGGCGGCTCGCGGCTACAAGGTGGTCATCACCATGCCCGAGACCATGTCCGTCGAGCGCCGCAAGCTGATGCAGGCATACGGTGCGCAGCTCGTGCTCACCGACGGCTCCAAGGGCATGAAGGGCGCTATCGCCAAGGCCGAGGAGCTGCAGAAGGAGACCCCCAACAGCATCATCGCCGGCCAGTTTGTGAACCCCGCCAACCCCGCCATCCATAAGGCCACGACCGGCCCCGAGATCTGGGACGACACCGACGGCAAGGTCGACATCTTCGTCGCCGGCGTTGGCACCGGCGGCACCGTGACCGGCGTGGGCGAGTTCCTCAAGGAGCAGAACCCCGAGATTCAGGTCGTCGCCGTCGAGCCCGCCACCTCCCCGGTGCTCTCCAAGGGCCAGGCCGGCCCGCATAAGATCCAGGGTATCGGTGCCGGCTTTGTGCCCGACGTCCTCGACACCCAGGTCTACGACGAGATCATCCCCGTCGAGAACGACGACGCCTTTGCCACCGGCCGCGCCGTGGGCCACAAGGAGGGCGTGCTCGTGGGCATTTCGTCCGGCGCCGCCGTGTGGGCCGCCCTGCAGCTGGCCAAGCGCCCCGAGAACGAGGGCAAGACCATCGTGGCGCTGCTCGCCGACACCGGCGAGCGCTACCTGTCCACGGCACTCTTCCAGGACTAGAGCTCTCGTTCTTAGAACGAGTCCAAGGCACGCCGGTCTCCCCTCTCTTCTGGCAGCCTGAGCTCATCCCAACAGGGTGTCCCACAGGACGCCCGAACTTGCTACAATGTCTGCGGCGCGGAACCAGCCTCCCGCGCCGCTTTTCTTTTTTGGCCACATGCCACCAAGGAGAACCTCCCCATGCACAATAAGCGCGTGCTCGTCGCCATGAGCGGCGGCGTCGATTCCAGCGTGACCGCGTACCTGCTCAAAAGCCAGGGCTACGAATGCGTCGGCGCCACCATGCGTCTCACCTGCCCCGCACCCGACCCCGCAACAGGTATGAGCAAAGTCGATCGCGACATCGCCGACGCGAAGGCCGTCGCCGAGCGCCTAGGCATTCCGCACCATGTGCTCGACTTGCAGCAGACCTTCGACCGCAACGTGATCGAGCGCTTTGTGAACGCCTACCAGGAAGGACTGACGCCCAACCCGTGCATCATCTGCAACCGCCACATTAAGTTTGGCGCGCTGCTGGATGCGGCGCTGGATATGGGCTGCGACTACATCGCAACGGGACATTACGCCAAAACAAGCCAGGCGGCAGACGGCACCTGGCAGCTACATCGCGGCGAAGATCCCAAAAAGGACCAGAGCTACTTTTTGTATTCGCTTACGCAGGAACGCCTGGCACACACGATCTTTCCGCTGGCAGGCCTAGACAAAGAGCGCGACGTGCGCCGCATAGCCGCCGAGCAGGGCTTTACCAACGCCCAGAAGGCCGAAAGCGAGGACATCTGCTTTATTCCAGACGGTGACTACGCGGGCTATATCGAGCGCCGCTGCGGACATCCCGCTGCACCGGGCGACATTGTGTGGCGCGACGGCAGCGTGGTCGGGCGCCACAACGGCGCGCTGCGCTACACCATCGGCCAGCGCAAGGGCCTGGGCGTTGCGATGGCGCATCCCGTGTACGTAACGGGCGTCGACGCCGCCAACAACACCGTGCATCTGGGCGAGGCCGAGGACCTAACCGCCTCGGCGCTAACTGCCGATGAGTGGATCTGGAGCGCGCCGGACGCACGCATGGAGGCGGAGCTCGATGCCGGCGGCATTCGCGTAGGTGCCAAGTACCGCTACCGTCAGAAAGACCAGGCAGCAACCCTTACACGTGGCGCCGGCGGACAAATGCTGCTAACTTTTGACGAGCCGCAACGAGCCATCGCCCCCGGCCAGGCCGTTGTAGTCTATCGCGGCGACATCGTCCTGGGCGGCGGTACCGTGACCGGCGCACTTAAGTAGCCGTGGGTTTATCGCTGCATGTGTCGAAGTACCTCAACAGCGGCACCAACCTCGATTACGCGACGCTCGAGGCCGCGGCAAATGGCCTCGAGTCGACCCTCCGCCGTGGCCCATTTGCTCTGCGAAAGAATCTCGATCGCCTCATCAACAAATCCGTTGAGCCGCGATGAATCGAACCAATCGAGCGAGTCCGCAAGCGCCAGCTGAGCGGAAGGGTCGGGCCCAAACGGCTTAGCGGAAAACCCAAACTCCCCAGCTGCGAGCACGGCAGTTGGCACGTTATACCACAGGCAGTTGCCGCTATCGAACAG
>CALGKS010000063.1 GCA_937930475.1 uncultured Collinsella sp.
TGGTGAGCACCAGGCGGCCGAGCATGGCGAAGCCCATGGCAGGCAGGATGTTGGCGGCCACGCCAAAGCCAGCAAGGACAAAGTCGGGGATAAAGTCGAGCACGCCCTGGATAGCGTCAGCACCCAGATAGAACGACAGCGAGCACAACAGGAACGCCATGATGATACCGGTGGAACCGATCAGGAAGTGCATCGCATAGACGCCCTTAAGGTTGCCCTGGGCAGAGAAAACATCGGCGCGGTCAACCAAAATCGGCAGGGCGGCGTTGAGAATGTTCTTGATGGCAAGGCACAGCGTGGCGATGGGCATAGCGAGCGCGATGGCTGCCTCGGTGCTCTGGCCGAGCTGGATGGCGAAGGCACAGGCGAGCACGCCGCCGATTGTCTCATCAGGTGGCACGTAGGCGCCGATGGAGATCGAGCCCATGAACAGCAGCTCCAGGCTCGCACCGATCGCGAGAGCGGACTGCAGGTCCCCCAGCACCAGGCCCACGAGCGGGCACAGGACGATGGGGCGGAACGCATAGAGCGTACCGAGCTGGTAGTCGAACTTACCAAATGCGGCGATAAGTCCGATGAGGATTGCTTGGGTAAGCATACATCCCCCTTTCCATATAGGACACTACGAAGAACCCGCAGGCTCTTCGAAATTAAACGCCTAGAGCACGCTGGCGCAGTCGACCTTGGGGTCGTCGGCCAGAGGACGAATCTCGACCTCAACGCCACGATCCAGCATCTCGCGCACATCGGCTTCCTCGGCCGCGGTCAGGAAGATCTGGCGAGAGACCTGACGCGCATCGGGGCGCTTCTCGTCCTTGGGCTTGGTGTTGCCCAGGTTGACGGACTTAATCTGCGGGCAGCCCTCGACCAGCTGCTTTGCCTCGGCGATGGTGGCAACGCAGATGATCATCTTGTACTTGTCGGTCACGCCCGAGTTAATGGCCTCGATGGCGTTCGCCATATCCTTGATGACGAGCTTGCAGCCGGCGGGCTTGCCCATCTTGAGCGTGGTCTTCCACACCGGGTCGTTGGCGACCTTGTCGCCCACGCAGAAGATGCAGTTGGAGCCGAGGCCCTGGACCCAAGAGACTGCGACCTGGCCATGAAGCAGACGATGGTCGACGCGAAGTAGCTGAATCATAATGTGACCCCCCAAAGGTCTTGTGCCGGCGAGCGGCGTTGCAATAGGTGCTGCGGATTAGAACTCTTCTTCCTCGTCGTCATCGACCAGCAGGTCGTTGACAAACTTCACACGCGTGTCGTCCGCAGCGACGATGGCGCGAATCGTCTCATCGACCGGTGCCGACTCATCGGAGAATAGCAGCTGGATGAGCAGCGGAAGGTTCATGTTGGTGACAAGGTAGGTACGGGGACGCGTCTGGACGATCTTGGTGAACTCGTTGTTCACACTGCCACCAAAGAGGTCGGTGCAGACGACGACGTCATCGTCGGCAGACATGCCTGCCAGCAGCTTTTGGGCTTCCTCGGCCACGTCCATACGATCGTCGACAAACATCGAAAGGTCGTGGACGTTGTCGCGAGTGCCCGAGAGCAGCTCAATGCTCTCTTTGATGCCGGTAGCGAAGTGTGCATGGCTGGCGATGATGTACTGTCTCATTCTGTGGTCCTCTCAATAGCCCGGCACGTTCCCGCACCCGTTTTTCTTAGTAGTCGAACTGGTGATAGTAACGACGATACTTGAGGTTGTGCTTGGTGACCGTCTCATAGTAACGAGCCAGGCGGTCAGTCACGAGCACCGTCAGAATCCACGGGGAAACGATGACGCGGAAATCGTCGTCAAGGCCGGGGATGGCGAACTCGGCGGTGTCGATGATGTTGATGTCGGTGTCACCGGTGACGCCACGAGTCAGGAAGGCGCGGACGCGCTCGTCGAGCTTGCGGTTCTCATCCTCGCCCATGAACAGGAACACGGGGACGCCGGGCTCCACGAGCTCCAGGGTGCCGTGGAAGAAGTCCGCCGAGGTGATGTAGCGGGTGCGCTTCCACTGCATCTCCTCCAGGATGCACATCGAGAAGAGGATGGTCTCGCCCCAGAGTGCACCGGAGCCGATGAACATGGTGTAGGGCGCGAGGGCGTACTTCTTGGCGAGCTCCTCGGCGCGCGGCTCGAAGCGCTTGCGGATGTCGAGCATATCCTTCCAGATGTCCTTGGTCTGCTCGATGAACAGATCGAACTTGGGGAAGCAGCCGCGGCGGTTGAGCAGGCGCAGGCCGAAGCAGTCAGCGAGGTAGTAGCCCTTCTCGCAGCCACCGGAGCCGTGATCGGACGCCATGGCGACGCAGTTCTCGGCGCCGACAGCCTGGCCGATGGGGCCCTCGGGCTTGGTCATG
>CALGKS010000064.1 GCA_937930475.1 uncultured Collinsella sp.
ATATCGCACTCGTCTTGGGCGCTAAAGGCGCCGACCGGCGAAGGATTGGACTTTTGCGCAATCGCCAACACGCGAAAACCGTCGTCGTTCAGATCGGCGACCGTTGCAAGGATGCGCTCGCGCACTTTGCCATCCAGCACGCGAACCGCACCATCGATCTCGGCATGCGAGCACACCGAGAGCATTTCCTCGACAGCGCCCTTGGTGACCATCTGAGTCTTGCCGCTGCGATCGCGCACCACGGTGGTAAGGCGACGGCGCGCAAAATCAAACGGCACCTCGTCGACCTTTACGTATGCCTCCGAAAGATCGGTGAGACTCGGGTCGTTTTGCTCCTCTTCCTCGGTGCACTTGATAATCGCCAGGTCCATGAGGTTCTTGTAGCCCGTCTGGAAATAGCTGTTGAGATAGGCGTGGCGCAAAACGCGCGAATCCTCCTGACCGTTGATATTCCAGTGATACTCCAGCACCACCTGGTCCTGCGTCAGCGTGCCGGTCTTGTCCGTGCACAGCACGTCCATGGCGCCAAAGTTCTGAATCGAGTTGAGGTTCTTAACGATGGTCTGTTTTTTGCTCATGGCAACTGCGCCCTTGGCAAGGCACGTGGTGACAATCATGGGCAGCATCTCGGGCGTAAGACCCACGGCAATGCTGATGGCAAAGAGGCCGGCATCGAGCCAGTTGCCCTTGGTAACGCCGTTAATCAAAAAGACGAATGGGACCATCACCATCATAAAGCGGATGAGCACCCACGAGACGCCATTGACGCCTTTGGAAAAGCTGGTCTCCACGGCGTCATCCGAAAGGCTCGACGCCATCGAACCAAACAGAGTCTGCTCGCCCACGCTAAAGACGGCTGCGGTCGCGCTGCCCGAGATCACGCTGCTGCCCATAAGGGCGATATTCTCGAACGACGTTGCCGAATCGGATTCTACACAGGTCGTGGGCATTTTCTCGACAGGCTCGCTCTCACCCGTCAGGCTGGCCTGGCTCACAAAGAGGTCCTTGGCCTCGATGATTCTCACATCCGCAGGGATCATGTCGCCAGCGGAAAGGTGCACAATGTCGCCGACCACCACATCGTCGATGGGAATCTCCTCCTTGGGAGCACCCTTTCGAGTGACCGTCACGGTCGTCGTGATCATGTCGAGCAGCTTTTCGGCCGCGTTGCCGCTACGCGCCTCCTGGATATAGCGCAACGTGCCCGAAAGCACCACCATCGTGGTGATGATAATCACGGTCAGCGGATCGAAATCTTCCGGCACGCTCCCCATAAGCGAAAGGGCGGGAAACACCATGTCCGTTGCCGCCGAGATAATGGCCAGGAAAAATAGGATTGCCGTAAAGGGGTTGACGAAGGCGTCTGCGAGCCTGCGGGCCAGCGACTTATTCTTGCCGCGCGTGACCACGTTGCGCCCGTTGTCCGCCTCACTGTGTGCGACCTCGTCGCGATCCAGACCACCCAGGTTGGACCCGACCCATGTCATAGCATCGCTCAGCGGAATGGTCGCCGCATACTGGATGCGCCCCTCCGCACGATGCCGAATCAAATCGTGCTGCGCTTGAGCCGTCGAAGCCGCACGGTGCATGGTTAACATCTTCACTTACTACGCTCCGTTCTATCGATTGCATGCAGAGCAACTTAGCTGCGGCGGTCCTTAACAAGATGGGACCGCGGCGACGCACACCGCCCTGCGCTTCCGGTACTGTCACTGCCGCTCAAGGTCCTCACCTCTCCTTCGCGTCTGCGACTGTTCACAGCATAGAAAAGCCGCAAGACCAGGCACATGGCTGGTTTCTTGCGGCTTTCTTGCGATTCGGCAAGGATTGTTCTGCTGCTTTCTATTGGCGGGGGCAATAGGCCAAAGCGTCATTCCGTCATCTTGTAGCCCACGCCCCACACGGTTAGCAGGTAGCGCGGGTTGTCGGGCTCGGGCTCGATCTTCTTTCGAATCTTTCGGACAAAGGCCATGATGTTGCTGTCGTCGAGCAAATACTCGTCCCGCCACACCGCTCGATAGATTTCTTCCTTGCTAAAGACCGTGCCCCTATTGGTGGCCAAAAAGGCAAGGATGTCAAACTCCTTGGGCGTGAGCGAGGCGGGTACACCCAAGACCTTCACGGTGCGCGAAGCCAGGTCAATCGACAGCCCGTCGATAACGATGGGCTCTGCGGCGGAACCCGGCTGCGAACCCGCGAGCATGAGTTCGACGGATGTGAGTCTGCCCGACGCGATATCGGCAAATATAGGCGCAAGCTCATGGGCGGCGGCACTGCCGGACGAGAAC
>CALGKS010000065.1 GCA_937930475.1 uncultured Collinsella sp.
AGCCGCTTCGGACGCCCCGAACACCTCGCCCATCAGCTATAGCCGCTCTGCCTACCTCCCCTCCGCCTGCAACTTCAACAGCAAATCGCTCAGCTCTGGGCATTTGCTGGAAAGGCGCGTCTGGGCTCGCTCGCCCATCCCCCATCGTTGACGAACTTCCTGAGCGCGCGGACTCACGCGATAGTCCCCGTCCATCACCCGTTTGAGCAACCTGGCGGTCACGCGTGCGTCGGCGAGGGCGCTATGGGCATGACCCGTCGACTCATCAAAATCGATGCCAAACCACGTTGCCGCATCACTCAACGAGACACACCCGTGGCTGCCCACGTCCATAATCGAGGTGTAAAACGCCTGCAAGTCGGCCCAGTCCGAAGGAAAGGCAGCAAGGTCGATGCGCTTTGCCTGACACTCGGTCAAAAGCTGTCGCCGGTCCGCTCCACTCCAGCAAACCACCTGGGCGGAGTAGCGACCGATCCAATCGCTGAGCCTTTTGATCACCACGTAGAGAGGATCGGCCGTGGCGGTATCCACGGCCGATATCCCCGTGAGCTCGCGGACGGGATACGCAACGCCTTCGGCATATTCCGTCTGCACAAACTGCGAGAACTCGCCCATCACGTTGCCGCGGTTATCGAGCTTGACGGCGCCGACCTCGATAATCTCGTTGCGCAGCCCGCGACGCTGGCGCTGCTTTGGCACCGGCGCAAATTCAAAGTCGAGAACGATCTGGCGCGCAAAGTTCGTCGTATCGATAGCCGAGGCACCCGGCATCTTTTTGTCTGGCACGGTCAGAGCCTTTCTCCGTCAACTGCCGCTCGTTACATAGGCGGCTACATTGCCGTAAGGATAGGCGCCCGTGCGGACATGAAATCGCACAGCATAGCTTCCGGCATCCTTGAGCAAAGCCGCGCTTTAGGAGAATCGAGTTGCTGTTATTATCGAACACATATTCGTATTTTTAGCGGCACTTTGATAGAATGATTGCTGTTGACGGCAGTTCAATGTGCCGGGCAGCGCCCTCCATGCGACGGGAGGTGATGCCCATGACCGATTTGATTGATTTCGTGAAGCTCCTGACCGCTTTGGTCTCGCTCCTCACGGCGCTCATCGGACTTACCGAGGCGCTAAAGCAGTGCTCGAAGCATAAAAAGAGGGATCGCCGCCGCTAAGGCGTTGACCCCTTAAAGCAAGTAACGGCGCTGCCCAGCTTTCCAGAACTTGGGCTGCCGTCGACATTATTCTACCCACTGGTGCCAGGTTTAACAAATGGATTTTCGGTAATGAAAGCGCAATGCATGCCAGCCTTGATTATCAACTTCATCCGAACACCTCCCACATTCATCCGTACATGTACGGATGAATGTGGGAACCCGATACCCTGAGGGCCGGACCGGCCGGCCC
>CALGKS010000066.1 GCA_937930475.1 uncultured Collinsella sp.
CAGCGTCAGATGTGTATAAGAGACAGCGTTTGAGCAGCTCACCGGCGTGCACGCCGTGCGTCCCGACATCGCCGGCTGCATGGGCGCTTACGGTGCGGCCCTGCTCGCCCGCGACCGCGCCGGCGCCGACGGCACCTCGACCATTCTTTCTGCCGAGGATATCGCGCACCTCACCGTGACGCAAAAGCACGTCCGCTGCGGTCGCTGTTCCAACAACTGCCAGCTCACCGTCAACGACTTTGGCGGCGGCAGGCGCTTCATTACCGGCAATCGCTGCGAGAAGGGCGCCGGCCACAAAAAGCAAAAGACCGAGGCCCCCAACCTCTTCAAAAAGAAAAACGAGCTGCTGTTTAACCGCGAGGTGCTGAGCCCCGACGAGGCCCCGCGCGGCACCGTCGGCATCCCCCGCGCCCTCAACATGTACGAGAACTACCCCTTCTGGCACGCGTTCTTTACGCGTCTGGGCTTTAGCGTGCAACTGTCCGACCAGTCGAGCAAAAAGACCTACCAGGCGGGTATCGAGTCCATGCCGTCCGAGAGCGTGTGCTATCCGGCAAAGATGAGCCACGGCCACGTGATGAACCTTATCGACCGTGACGTCGACTTCATCTGGATGCCGTGCGTGCGCTGGGAGCGCAAAGAGGATCCGACGGCCGGTAACTGCTACAACTGCCCCATCGTCATGAGCTACCCCACGGCGCTGGCGCTCAACATTGATGAGATCCGCGAGCAGAACATCGAGTTCCTGTACCCGTTTGTGCCCTATCACGACAAGACCGAGCTCAAGCGCCGTCTGTATCAGGTGCTCGCCGTCGACCGCGTGGCCGATGCCGAGGCTGGTCGTGGTCGCGTGCGTGGACCCAAGATCACGCGCTCCGAGGTCGATGCCGCCGTCAACGCTGCCTTTGAGGCCGATGCGCGTTTCCACGAGGACATCCAGACCATGGGCGAGGAGGCTCTTAAGTGGGTCGAGGACCACGGTGGTCACGGCATCGTGCTCGCCGGCCGCCCCTACCATAACGACCCCGAGATCAACCATGCCCTGCCCGAGCTTATCTCGAGCTTTGGCTTTGCGGTCTTTACCGAGGATTCGCTCGCGCATCTTGTAAAGCCCGAGCGTCCGATTCGCGTCGTCGACCAGTGGATGTACCACAGCCGCCTGTACGCCGTCGCCCGTTTTGTGACGATGCGCAACGATTTGGACCTGATCCAGCTCAACTCTTTCGGCTGCGGTCTGGACGCCCTGACCACCGACCAGGTGCAGGAGATTCTGGAAGCCAGCGGCAAGATCTACACTGTGCTCAAGATTGACGAGGTGTCCAACCTGGGCGCCGCGCGCATCCGCATCCGCTCGCTCATGGCCGCGCTCAAGGACCAGGAGGCCGAGCGCTTGGCCGAGGCCACGGCCGCGGGCGAGGCCTACGAGCAGGGCGATGCCGCGCCGGTGGCGCCCTCCACGGATGCTCCCGCGTTCGCGAGCCGCAAGTACACGTTTGAGGCTCAGCGCGAGAGTGCTTCGACCGCGTGGCCCAAGGTGCCCTTTACCGAGCAGATGCGCGACGAGGGCTACACCATCCTGTGCCCGCAGATGGCGCCGATCCACTTTGACCTGGTCAAAGAGGTGTTCCGCGGTGCCGGCTACAACTTGGAGCTGCTGCCCTCGACCGATCACGATGCCGTCGAGGCCGGTCTGCGCTATGTGAACAATGACATTTGCTACCCGTCGATTCTGGTAACGGGTCAGATTATGGAGGCCATCGAGAGCGGTCGGTACGACCTGTCCAAGACGGCCGTGGTCATCAGTCAGACCGGCGGCGGCTGCCGTGCTACCAACTACATCGCGCTCATTCGCAAGGCCCTGCGCGAGAGCGGCCACCCCGAGATTCCGGTGATCTCGCTTTCGGCTGTGGCGCTCGGCGAGGACAACCCCGGCTTTAAGATTACGCCGGCGCTGCTTAAGCAGGCCGTGTACGCGGTGCTCTTTGGTGACGTGATGATGCAGATGCTCTACCGCTGCCGCCCGTACGAGGCCACGCACGGTGCCGCCAACGCGCTCTACGAGCAGTACATGGCGCGTGCCCGCAAGCTGGCGCCCAAGTTTAACCGTCACAACTACACCAAGCTGTGCCGCGAGGCCATCCGCGCGTTCGACACCATGCCGCTCGTGGGCGAGGGCACCAAGCCACGTGTGGGCGTGGTCGGCGAGATCTTGGTCAAGTTCCATCCCACGGCCAACAACCACGTGGTCGACGTTATCGAGCGCGAGGGCTGCGAGGCCGTGGTGCCGGGCCTGCTCGACTTCTTCCTGTACTCCATGAGCAACGCCGAGCTGCAGAAAGACGAGCTGGGAAGTTCTGCCACTACGCGCGCGGGCATGCAAGCGCTTATTAAGCTGGTGGACTGGATGCGCACGCCGGTGGAGGAGCTGCTCGAAAAGTCCGAGCGCTTTGAGGTACCCGAGCGCATCGGCACCATGGCGGACAAGGCCCGCACGGTGCTTTCGGTGTGCAACAACATGGGCGAGGGCTGGTTGCTCACGGCCGAGATGCTCGACCTGATTGATCACGGCGCGCCCAACATCATCTGCACGCAGCCCTTCGCGTGCCTGCCCAACCACGTGGTGGGCAAGGCCGTGATCAAGGAGCTGCGCCGCCAGCACCCCGAGAGCAACATCGTCGCGGTGGACTACGACCCCGGCGCGTCCGAGGTCAACCAGCTCAACCGCATTAAGCTCATGATCAGCGTGGCCAAGGAAAACATGCGCGCCGGCAAGGGCTTTAAGCTCGAGAAGGTGGCGCCGCTCGCGATGGACGAGGTCACCGGCCAGATGCGTGCCCACGATGGCTGCGTGAGCTGCGGGCCGGCCAGCGAGGAGGCCGTTGCATCGGTCGCCAAGCGTTTGGGACGTGGCATTAAGAAGTAACTGGCCTGCTTTGGGCTAGATATGAGACAAACGGGTGGTAGCCGTACCGGCTACCACCCGTTTTTGCTGGACATGGAACCCTGAGATAATGAACAGGTGTTGCCGCTCGCCGCAAATTACTGTCCGTTTATAGAACCTATGCCCGGCGTGCAGTCCTCTTACGGTTGAATAAATACACATCTATGGAATTACGCAAGAGAGGACCGTTCCATGAGCTACAAGACCGTTTGTGTTGCCGGTGGCGGCGTGTTGGGAAGCCAGATTGCCTTTCAGGCTGCCTACTGCGGCTTTGATGTAACGATTTGGCTGCGCAGCGAGGGTAGCATCGGCCGCACCCAGCCCAAGATCGATCACGTGCGCAAGGAGTACATCGCTGCTATCGAGGGCATGGCGGACGGCACGGGCGAGTGGTGTGCCGGTATCGCCGATAGCGGCAAGCCCTTCGACAAGGAGGCGGCGCTCGCTGCCGTTGAGCGCGCCTACTCCACGCTCAAGCTGGAGCTCGATCTTGCCAAGGCCGTGGCCGACGCCGACCTGGTCATCGAGTCTATGGCCGAGGACACCCAGGCAAAGATCGACTTCTACAAGAAGCTCGCCCCGGTTCTACCGCAAAAGACCGTCATCGTTACCAACTCTTCCACGCTGCTGCCGAGCACCTTTGCCAAGTACACCGGCCGCCCCGAGAAGTACTTGTCGCTGCACTTTGCCAACTCCATCTGGAAGAACAACATGACCGAGGTCATGGCCCAGAGCCAAACCGACAAGCGCTATTTTGACGAGCTCGTCGACTTTGCCAACGACATCCGCATGCTGGCGCTTCCCGTCAACAAGGAAAAGAACGGCTACCTGCTCAATTCCATGCTGGTGCCGTGGCTGCTTTCGGGCCTTGACCTGTACGTCTCGGGCGTGAGCGATCCCAAGAGCATCGACCTCGCGTGGACGCGTGGCACCGGTGCCCCCAAGGGTCCGTTTCGCGTATTCGACACGGTGGGTATCCAGACGGCCTACAACATCGTCATGCAGTATCAGAAGGTGCCGGGCTTGGTGAGCCCGCTGCTCAAAAAAATGATGATGCCCTACAACTTTAAGGCTATGGCGTCCGTCCTCAAGAAAATGCTCGACGAAGGCAAGCTGGGCGAAAGCTCGGGCGAGGGCTTCTTTACGTACTAAAAATGATCTCTTGGGGGTGGAAGCGTTGGGGATCTACGGTAGTATGCGACAAAATCTGAATTGATCGGGCAAGAGCTGTAGCGCGCGTTGACGTTTGACCAATGGAGCGCAAAAATGCACCGTTCGCCGATACTCCTCTCGCGAGTGGTTGCCATATGGTTTGATGTTGGAAACATATGACTGCCGCCGGGCTGCGGGTGACGTTTGCTCTGATATCGGAGGTGCCAAGTATGTTTCACGCTCCGTTAAACAAGTATCGGGCTGGTTAATATGGGCCGCCGTACTATCTCGATAACCCTTGCAGTGGTTTGCCTAGCTGTGCTCCTGGGCGCTATGGGGCAGTTCGCTATAAGTCGAGAAACATCCTATATGCGGGAATGTGCTTCCGAAGGCTTCGCCATTGATGGCTACTATCGGGATGACAAAACGAGTCGGGAAACCCTGGCTTTTCTTGAGGAGGACAACTGTC
>CALGKS010000067.1 GCA_937930475.1 uncultured Collinsella sp.
GCGAACAAGTCGTAATTGGCGGGGCGGGGCAACTCGTCCCGCCTTTTGCACTCGTGGTGAGGTCGTGAGCCTGTAAAAGGTGTGCGTGCGCTTGCCGTTCGTATCTGCTATCATTCCTAGTCTGTGCGCTCATGCGGGCGTGGCGGAATTGGTAGACGCGCCAGATTTAGGTTCTGGTGGGATTCCCGTGAAGGTTCGAGTCCTTTCGCCCGCACCATCGCACCTGCGTCGGCTCCCGCCGTCGCGACTCTTTGTTGCATAAAGGTACCAGCACCTCAGATAAGCTGGGCAGTATGAGGAGGAACGTGTTGAACATCACCGCTTCTGACGTCAAGGACGCCAAGCTCACCGCTACGGTCACCATCCCGGCCGCCGACGTCGACGCCGCGATCAAGAAGGCCTACAAGGACACCGCCAAGAAGTACCGCTTCCCGGGCTTCCGCGCCGGCAAGGCTCCCCGTCCGGTCATCGATTCCGCCCTTGGCGCCGAGGCTCCCCTCGCTCAGGCCACCAACGACCTGATCGCCGCCAACGAGCCCGTCGTCCTCAACGAGCTGGACATCGTCCCCACCAAGAGCGGTGACTACAAGGAGCTCGACCTCGCCAAGGATCACGAGGACTACACCTACACCGTCGAGTTCTCCCTGCGTCCTGCCGCTGAGCTCTCCTCCTTCGACGCCGTTGAGATCGAGATGCCTCCCGCGGAGGTCACCGAGTCCGAGATCAACAACCAGGTCGAGATGCTCCTCAACTACCGTGCCACCTTCGAGGACGTCGAGGGTCGCGCCGTCGAGGCCGAGGACTACGTTACCGTCGACCTCAAGGCCGTCGAGAACGCCGACAACTTCGCTGCCGAGGGCCGCATGCTCATCGCCGGTAGCGACAGCAACCCGGCAGAGTTCAACGAGGCCCTGATCGGTGCCAACGTTGACGACGTCAAGACCGTCACCTGGACCGACGAGGTCGAGGAGGGCGAGGAGGCCGAGACCCACACCGTCGAGGTCACCGTCAAGGGCATCAAGGTCCGCAACACCCCCGAGCTCACCGACGAGCTCGTCAAGTCCGACTTTGGCTTCGACAGCATCGAGGCCATGCGCGACGCCATCAAGATCGAGATCGAGCAGGACAAGGCTTCCCGCCTCCCGGCCGAGAAGGAGAACCGTTGTGTCTCCGCTCTCGCCGAGCGTCTGCAGCTCGACGAGATGGACGCCGACTACGAGCAGTCCGTCTTTGAGGAGCTTGGCCAGAACTTCCTGTCCAACCTCGCTGCCCGCGGCATGACGCTCGACACCTGGCTGCCCGCTTCCGGCCTGACCATGGAGCAGTTCATCGGCGACCTGCACAAGCAGGCCAACGACGTCGCCCGTGAGTCCCTGGCGCTCGATGCCCTCGCCCGCGAGCTCAAGATCGAGGTCACCGAGGACGACATCAACGCCGAGTTCGAGAAGGCCGGCGTCAAGGACGTCGAGGCTTCCAAGGCCGAGTTCATCGCCGATGGTCGCATGCCTGCCGTCCGCGAGTCCATCCGTCGCTCCAAGGCCGTCGATCACCTGGTCGAGAACGCCAAGGTGACCGAAGTCGACGAGACCGCCAAGGACGCCGAGTAATTCTCGCCACCTTTTCTGCGAGCGCATGGATGCGCCCGTGATGGGGTAAAGTTATAAGCCGGTTATCCGGTTGCTTCGTACGGTGCCAGCCAATGCATAGCATGCGGGCACCGTACGTTTGTCTAGAACCATTATTGGTCCGCAAGAGAAATGGAGATGCGTATGATCGCTAAGTTCGATTCCGCCCTCGTGCCATACGTTATCGAGCAGACGCCGCGCGGCGAGCGCAGCTACGATATCTATTCGCGCCTGCTCAACGACCGCATCATCTTCTTGGGCGAGGAGATCAACTCCGTCAGCGCCAACCTGGTCGTTGCCCAGCTGCTGCATCTTGAGAGCCAGGATGCCGAGAAGGATATCTCGCTCTACATCAATTCGCCCGGCGGCGAGGTCTACTCCGGTCTGGCGATTCTGGACACCATGAACTTCATTAAGCCGCAGGTCTCCACCATTTGCGTCGGTATGGCCGCGTCTATGGCCGCCGTGCTGCTTTCGGCCGGCGCCAAGGGCAAGCGCTTCTGCCTGCCGCACTCCAAGGTCATGATTCACCAGCCCAGCGGCGGTGCCCAGGGCCAGCAGACCGAGATCGAGATCGTGGCCGAGGAGATCAAGAAGACCCGCCGCGAGCTCAACCAAATCCTGTCCGACGCCTCGGGCCAGCCGATCGAGAAGGTTCAGGCCGACACCGAGCGCGACAATTACCTGACCGCTGCCGAGGCCCTCGACTACGGCCTGATCGACCGTATCGTCACCTCGCGCGATCTTGCCGCGAAGGACGCCTAGGATGGCAGGTAACATGCAGGACAACTTTGACGAGAACGGCAACCCCATCCGCTGCTCCTTCTGTGGAAAAGAGCAGGGCCAGGTCCGTCGTCTCGTAAAGGGTCCGACCAACATCTTTATCTGCGACGAATGCGTCGCCGCCTGCTCCGAGATCCTTGAAGAGTCGCTGGCTTCGGACTTTATGGACGCCGCCCGCAACGGCAATCTCCCGGGTTTCCTCAACGACCACGGTCAGGCTGCGTCCCAGCCCGCCGTTGACCCCGAGGCCGAGGGCTTTGAGCTCGAGGACGACCGTCAGGTCATCACGCACGTGCCGACGCCGCACGAGATTTATGACGAGCTTTCGGCCTATGTTATGGGCCAGGAGGACGCCAAGCGCGCCATGTCGGTTGCCGTGTACAACCACTACCGTCGCGTGATCGAGGGCGGTGCCGCGGTGTCCGCCTTTGACGAGGCCTCGGGCATGGGCGCCCAGTTTAACGATGACATGGACGAGGTGGAGCTCGCCAAGTCCAATATTCTGCTACTCGGCCCCACCGGTACCGGCAAGACGCTGCTGGCCCAGACGCTCGCGCGCATCCTCGAGGTGCCGTTTGCCATCGCCGACGCCACTGCGCTCACCGAGGCTGGCTACGTTGGCGAGGACGTGGAGAACATCCTACTCAAGCTCATCAACGCCGCCGATGGCGACATTGAGCGTGCACAGGTGGGCATCATCTACGTCGACGAGATCGACAAGATCGCCCGCAAGGCCGAGAACCTCTCCATCACCCGAGATGTTTCGGGCGAGGGCGTTCAGCAGGCACTGCTTAAGATTCTTGAGGGCACGGTGGCCAGCGTTCCGCCCACCGGCGGCCGCAAGCATCCCCAGCAGGAGCTGCTGCAGATCGACACGACGAACATCCTGTTCATCTGCGGCGGTGCCTTTGTGGGCCTGGATAAGATCATTGCCGATCGCGTGGGCAACAAGGGCGTGGGCTTTAACTCCGAGATCGCCGGCCCCACCTCGGTCGACGAGAACGACCTGCTTCGTCAGGTGCTCCCGCAGGACCTCAACGCCTTTGGCATGATCCCCGAGTTCGTGGGCCGTACGCCCGTTGTCACCCAGACGCAGGCGCTCGACGAGGACGATCTGGTGTCGATCCTGACCGAGCCCAAGAACGCCGTGGTGCGTCAATACCGTAAGATGTTCCAGCTCGAGGACGTTGAGCTTGAGTTTGAGGACGCCGCTCTGCATGAGATCGCCCGTATGGCGCTTGCCCGCAAGACCGGCGCCCGCGGCCTGCGCGCCATCTGCGAGGACGTGCTGCAGCAGACGATGTTCGACCTCCCCAGCGAGGAAGGCGTTGCCAAGGTCGTCGTAACCGAAGCCGCCGTCAAGGGCGAAGAGCAGCCCCAGCGCATCTACGGCTAAATAGCTTTAATCCAGGCCCCGCGGCAACCACCGCGGGGCCTGCCATTTAGGGACAGGTTTATTTTGGTCGGTTTTATATGGGCAAATGTCGTTTCCCCTGATAAAACCCACCAAAATAAACCTGTCCCTTTTCGGCAGGTATGCCTGTGCTATTCTGTGAGATTGTCAAGTTAGTACCTTCAGACTGAAGTAATCGATACCTAAGGCGTGTCCGCCTGCTTGGTTTTCGTAGATTCCGCACGAGCCGAAGGCCACTTAATGTGGCCTTCGTGCGAGCCCAGGACCTGACCGAGCGAAAACCAAGCAGGCGGACACGCCGGCGGGACAGGGAGAGATATATGGAAGAAATGCCCAAGAACTACGATCCGTCGACCAACGAGCCGGCGATCCTGCAGAAGTGGCTCGACGGCGGCTACTACAAGCGCCGCGAGGGCGTGGGCGACTGCACTGTTACCATTCCGCCTCCCAATGTGACCGGCAAGCTCCACATGGGTCACGCCACCGACGACTCCATCCAGGACGCCATCGTCCGTATGGCCCGCATGCGCGGCAAGTCCACGCGCTGGGTGCTGGGCACCGACCACGCCGGTATCGCCACACAGACCAAGGTCGACAAGAAGCTCAAGAGCGAGGGCATTAGCCGTCTGGAGATCGGTCGCGATAAGTTTGTCGACGCCTGCTGGGATTGGACCCACGAGTACGGCGGCATCATCGTCGAGCAGATCAAGCGTATGGGCTGCTCTGTCGACTTTGATAACGAGCGCTTCACCATGGACGAGGACTACGCCCAGGCCGTGCGCAAGGTCTTCTGCGACTGGTATCACGACGGCCTGATCTACCGCGGCAAGCGCATCGTCAACTGGTGCCCCAACTGCACCACCGCTATCTCGGACGACGAGGCTGAGTACAAGGACGAGAAGGGCCATCTGTGGCACCTGCGCTACCCGCTGACCGAGCCGGTCAACGGCCAGGACTACATCGTCGTCGCCACCACGCGCCCCGAGACCATGCTCGGCGACACGGGCGTCGCTGTCTCCCCGAAGGACCCCGAGAAGGCCGCCTTCGTGGGTAAGACCGTCAAGCTCCCCATCGTCGACCGCGAGATCCCCATCTTTGAGGATTGGCACGTCGACGCTAACTTTGGCTCTGGCTTCGTCAAGGTCACCCCGGCCCACGACCCCAACGACTACGCCATGGGTCAGGCCCACGACCTGCCGCAGATTAACATCTTCGACGAGCACGCGGTGGTCGTCGAGGGCTATGGTGAGTTCACCGGCATGACCCGCGAGGAGTGCCGCGAGGCCGTCATCAAGTGGTTTGAGGAGCATGACCTGCTCGATCACGTCGAGGACCACGACCACTCCGTCATGCACTGCTACCGCTGCGACGCCGCCCTGGAGCCGTGGCTGTCCGAGCAGTGGTTCGTCGCCGTCGACAAGCTCAAGGGGCCGGCGCTCGACGCCGTCAACTCCGGCAAGGTCACCTTCCACCCTGCGCGCTGGACGCAGACCTACACCACCTGGATGGAGAACCTTAAGGACTGGTGCATCAGCCGCCAGCTGTGGTGGGGCCATCGCATCCCCGTGTTCTACTGCGAGGACTGCGGCTGGGAGGACGCCCTGACCGAGGACACCGACGTGTGCCCCAAGTGCGGCGGCCACCACGTGCATCAGGACGAGAACGTGCTGGATACCTGGTTCAGCTCGCAGCTGTGGACCTTTGCCACGCAGGGCTGGCCGCAAAAGCCGGAGCTGCTCGAGGGTCATCACCCCACGACGGCGCTCGTCACCGCGCGCGACATCATCGCACTGTGGGTCGCCCGCATGGTCATGAGCTCGCTGTACTTCCTGGACGAGGTGCCGTTTAAGGACGTCGTCATCTACCCGACGATCCTGGCCAAGGACGGCAGCCGCATGTCCAAGTCCAAGGGCAACGGCGTTGACCCCATGGACCTCATCGGTATGTACGGCGCCGACGCCATGCGCTACAACCTGCTCACGCTGTGCACCAACAACCAGGACGTCAAGTTCGACGCGAACATCGACAAGAAGACCAAGAAGCTCATCGACAGCCCGCGTACCGATCAGGCCAAGAGCTTTGTGACCAAGATCTGGAACGCCAGCCGCTTCCTGCTCATGAACATGGAGGGCTACACGCCCGGCGAGCCCGTCGTGGAGACGCCGGCCGACGCCTGGATGTTCAGCCGCCTGGCCAAGGCCGTGAAGATGGTCACCGAGGGCATTGAGAACTACACCTTTGGCGATATGGCCCGCGGCGTGCAGCAGTTCTTCTGGAACGAGGTCTGCGACTGGTACGTCGAGGTCACCAAGGCCCGCCTGAAGGGCGAGGGCCGTCTGCAGGCCCAGCGCAACCTGATCTTTGTGCTTGACACCTCCATTCGTCTGATGCACCCGCTTATGCCGTTTGTCACCGAGGAGATCTGGGACAACATGCCGGCGAGCGTGCTCGACCTGGACGCCGAGGGCAACGTTGACCGCGCCGAGGCGCTCATGATCGCCAAGTGGCCCGAGCCCGCCGATTACGCCAAGTATGTTGACGAGGACGCCGAGCGCGCGTTTGAGCTGTGCCGAACCGTCGTGTCTGCTGCCCGCGCCACCCGTTCGCGTTATCGCTTGAGTCCCAAGGCCGAGCTCGATGTGGTCGTGCGCGCCGGTGCCGAGGACATTGAGAAGCTCGAGGGCCTGCGCTCGACCATCGAGCCGCTGGCGAATACCGCCTCGCTGGTCATGGGCACCGACGTTGAGAAGCCGGCTGCGAGCATTGCCGTGGTCGATAGCGGCGTCGAGGTCTTTGCGGTGCTCGAGGGCAAGGTTGATCTTTCGGCCGAGAAGGCGCGCCTGGAGAAGGAGATCGCCGCGGCCCAGAAGGAGCTCGCCGGCTGCGAGAAGACGCTCGCCAACGAGGGCTTTGTGGCCAAGGCCGCGCCCGCGGTGGTCCAGAAGAAGAGGGACCGTGCAGCTGAGCTCAAGGAGATCCTGGCGGCGCTGACTGCTCAGGTTGCTGACTTCTCGTAGGCGTTACTGGGGGACGCGGTTTGGGGCATTGCTCGCTACTGCGGACAGTCCTGCTCGCACGAAGGCCACATTAAGTGGCCTTCGGCTCGTGCG
>CALGKS010000068.1 GCA_937930475.1 uncultured Collinsella sp.
GGCAGACACCGATGGAAACGACGCCGGAGGCCGTACGGCGAAGCGCGGAAATATGCGCGGCGCTATCGCAGGCGCGACCCAGGTCGCGAGCGAGCGCGCGGATGTAGGTGCCCTTGCTTACCGAAAACGCCACGGTCCACACACACGTATCGCCCTCGCCGCTTACGGCGATCAGGTCGGCGGCATAGACCTCGACGGGACGCGGAGGCAGATCCACCGCATTGCCCTCACGCGCAGCTTTGTAGGCGCGGACGCCGTTAACCGAGATGGCCGAAAACGCGGGCGGCACCTGCATCTGCGGACCCAGCATGGCAGCCAAGCGCTCGCGGGCATAGGCGGGATTGCGCAACTCGGGAGCAACGGCAACCGTGCGGACGGCTTCGCCCTCCGCGTCATCGGTATTGGTCTCGGCGCCAAACGAGATGTCAGCGACGTAGCTTTTGGTATCGAGGGTCAGCATGCCCAGCAGGCGCGTGGCCTGCCCCACGCCCACCACCATGACACCCGATGCCATGGGGTCGAGCGTGCCAGCATGGCCGACGCGCCGCTCATGGAGGGCGCGCCGGCACTGCGAGACCACATCGTGGGACGTACAGCCCACCGGCTTATCGACGGCGAGCAGCATATTCAATTGAGAAGGCGTACGACGAGCCATGTACCATCCAAAATGTTAGAGCTCGACGGTCACCGAAGCGGGGTCCTCCCCTACCAGCTCGGCCAGCATGGGAAGTGCCGCGGTGAGCGTCTCGAGAATCGTTCCGTTGTTAGAGAAACCGGCGGCCGCGGGATGTCCGCCTCCGCCAAAGGCGGCGGCGATCTCGGACACATTGAGGTCGCCCTTAGAACGCAGGTTGCCGCGCACCTTGGTATCGCCCTCAATGCCCTTCAGGAACAGGCAGACCTCGACGCCCATCACCGAGCGAACCACGTCGACCAGGCCATCGCACTCATCCGAAGTCACACCGCAGGTCTCGAGGTCGCTCTGGTACGCATAGCTATACGCCACGCGCCCGTGAGCCACCGTCTTGATGCGGCCCATAACGATGGACTTGAGGTGCAAGAACTCGACACGCATGCTCTGGTAGACCTCGAGCGCGACGCGTGCGGGATCGGCACCGTGAGCGACCAGGCGCGACGCGGCATGGAACGCGGCGGCATCGGCGTTTTGGTACTGAAAACGACCGGTATCGGTCACCAGGCCGCACAGCAGGCAGGTCGCGATGTTGTCACGTGCGACAATGCCGCAATTGTCCAAGAAGCGGTCGATGATCATGGCGCAGGCTGCGGCATCGACGCACCTCAGACTCAGCTCGGCAAACTCCTCGCGCGCCGGATGGTGATCGAAGCACACCACATGCGACGAGCGGCGAAGCACCTCGGCGGAGTTGTTCAGGCGCTCGACAACCGGCACGTCCACCGAAATGAACAGGTCCGGGTTGCCGGTGTATGCAGATGCCGGCACCAGGCGATCGGAGCCCTCCATAAAGCGGTAGATGCGCGGAACCGGGTCATCGTCTGCCAGCAGCAGCGCAATGTCCTTGTTGGGGAAAAACTTCATAAGCGAAAGGCCCAGGCCCAGCACGGAGCCCAAGGCGTCGCCGTCGGGAGACGTATGTCCCGAAATCGCAATGGAGGACGCACCCTCGATGAGCTCGAGGATGCGTCGCTGAATATCTGCAGACTCGCACGAGGCGAGGTCGGCGGAATTAGTCATCTAAAGCTGCCTCCTGGGCGGCATCCGCTATCGGGTAGCCGTCCTCGTCCTTTTCGATCGCAAGCGTGGCGGGAACGTTTTCCAGCGCACGCGTGATGCGCTCGGCCTCATCGGTCGAGCGATCGATGCGAAAATCGAGCTCGGGCGTGACACGCCAATCAAGCGAGCGGGCCAACAGGCTGCGAATGCGGCCCTTGGCGCTGGCGAGCGCCTCCATGACCTCGTCGTAGCGGCTCGCATCGCACGACACGTACACGCGCGCGAACGAACGGTCCACCGCGACCTCGACCGCGGTCAGGGTGACCAGGTCGAGACGCGGATCGGAAACCTCAAAGAGCAGGATATAACCGAGCTTCTCGCGAAGCTGCTCGCCCAGACGGCGGGTTGCCTGCGTTTGCTTCATAGCGCTACCCCCTACTCGGTACGGGCAACCTGGTCGATACGGTAGCCCTCAATGGTGTCGCCAGGCTTGATGTCCTGGAAGTTCTCCAGGCCAATGCCGCCCTCGGAACCGCTCTTGAGGCTCTTGGCCTCGTCCTTGTAGTGGCGCATCGAGGCGATTTTACCGTTGAAGACCACGATGCCGTCGCGCACCAGGCGCACGGAATCGGTCGCGGCGATCTCGCCCTCTTCGACGCGGACACCGGCGGCGATACCGACCTTGGGCACCTTGAAGGTGTCCAGAACGGTTGCGGAACCCGTGGAGACCTCGACCTCGGTGGGCTTGAGCATACCGATGCGGGCAGCGTCGAGGTCCTCGAGGCACTTGTAGATGACGTCGTAGCAACGGATCTCGACGCCCTCGCGCTCGGCGGCGGAGCGGGCCTTGCCGTCGGGACGGACGCCAAAGCCGATGATGATGGCGTTGGAGGCGTCGGCCAGGACGACGTCGGTCTCGTTAATGGCGCCAACGGCGGAGTGGATCGTGTTGATGCGCACCTCGGACTGGTCCATCTTGTCGAGGGAGTCCTGAAGGGCCTCGATGGAACCCTGGACATCGGCCTTGATGATCAGGTTGAGCTCCTTGACCTCGGCGTCGGCGATGGTCTCGAAGAGGTTCTCGAGCGTCACGTGCTTCACGCGGCTCTGCTCCTCGATACGGGCCTTGAGCGAACGCTCGTCGGCCAGCGCACGTGCCTCGCGCTCGTCCTCGAACACGCGGAACTCATCGCCGGCGTTGGGGACGGACTGCAGGCCCAGGATCTCGACGGCGTCAGAGGGACCGGCCTCGGTGACGGCGTTGCCCTTGGGGTCGAGCATGGCACGGACGCGGCCATAGGTGAGGCCGGCGACCAGCGTGTCGCCCACGCGCAGGGTGCCGCGGGTCACGAGCACGGTGGCAACCGAGCCGCGGCCCTTGTCGAGCTTAGCCTCGAGGACGTTGCCCGAAGCGAACGTATCAGGGTTGGCCTTGAGCTCGAGCACGTCGGCCTGGAGCAGCACGGTCTCGAGCAGGTCGTCGATACCGATCTTCTGCTTGGCCGAGATGTTGACGAACATGTTCTGTCCGCCCCACTCCTCGGGGATGATGCCGTACTCAGTGAGCTCCTGGCGCACGCGGTCGGGGTTGGCGCCCGGTTTATCGATCTTGTTGACGGCGACCACGATCGGCACGTTTGCGGCCTTCGCATGGTTGATGGCCTCGATGGTCTGCGGCATGACGCCGTCGTCGGAGGCGACGACCAGGACGATAACGTCGGTCACCTGGGCACCGCGGGCGCGCATGGCCGTGAAGGCCTCGTGACCGGGCGTGTCGATGAAGGTGATCTGGCGATCGCCGATGCGCACGACCGAGGCGCCGATGTGCTGCGTGATGCCGCCCGCTTCACCCGCAGCGACCTTGGCGCGGCGGATGTAGTCCAGCAGCGACGTCTTACCGTGGTCGACGTGCCCCATGATCGTCACGACCGGAGGACGCGGCACGGCCGGGTACTGCTTCGCACCTTCTTCCAATTCGCCCAACAGCGCTTCGGGGTCATCGGTCTTCGCCGCAACCGCCTTGTGGCCCATTTCTTCCACAAGAAGCATCGCGGTATCTTGATCAAGCATCTGGTTGATCGTCACCATCTGCCCCATCTTCATCAGAACCTTTATGACTTCGGTCGCCTTCACAGCCATCTTGTGCGCCAAATCCGCTACCGAAATCGTTTCCGGCACGCTCACTTCGCGAACCACGGGTTCGGAGGGCATTTCGTGAACCGGCTGCTCGTGATGCGGATGGTGCTTACGGCGCCCGCTCCAGGATTCTTCCCCGTCGTCACCGCCGCGGGTCTTCAT
>CALGKS010000069.1 GCA_937930475.1 uncultured Collinsella sp.
CAATCTTGCTCTCTAATTAATCAAGAATCAGTATAATTTTGATTAGCTAGAGAGCAAGATTGGAGAATCATGGCATTCAACGACTTGATCGCCCAGAAAATAAAGGACTTTGAACAGCAGGGGGTTCCGCAGGTCTTTGAGCGAGACCTTGATCTGGGAAACCCACAGGAGCCAAAGCGCGACAACATCGTAAATGTGGTTGTGGGGGCCCGCCGTTGTGGAAAGACGTATCGCCTGTATCAGGAGATGCAGCGGCTTCAGGGCCGGGGCGTCGAGCTTGACCGGATGCTTTACTTTAATTTTGAGGACGAGCGCTTGCGCCCGTATGAGCCATCGCTGCTGGCGGACGTGCTTGACACGTTCTATGCGCTGCATCCTGCTGCTCGAACCGAGGGCGCTTACATTTTCTTTGACGAGATCCAGGAAATTCCCGAATGGGGTGCGTTTCTGCGACGTGTAGTCGATACGGAGAAAGCGACCGTCTATGTGACGGGATCTTCTTCTAAGATGCTGTCCTCAGAACTTAAGAGCGAGTTTAGGGGTCGTTCTCTTATACGAGAGCTTTTTCCGTTGAGTTTTTCGGAATACGTCCGATATAAGACGGGGAGCGTTTTCGAGCCAGATGCGACCTTTTCCCCAAGCGATGCAGCGCTGCTTCGACATCATCTGATCGGATATCTTGAACGAGGGGGATTCATCGCGACACTTGAGCAGACGCCCGCAGACGCGATTCAGCTGCTACAGGAATATGCTTCGCGAACGGTCGCCATGGACGTCGTTGAACGTTACGACGTCAAGAACCCTCGCCTGGCATCTCTGTTCCTGACGCGGTGTATGGCATCTTCGGGACGAGAGCTGTCGGTGAACAAAGTGTACAACGAGTTCAAGAGCAGGCAGATACCCGTCAGTCGTAATTCGCTCAGCGACTTACTTGAGTATTATGAGGATGCCTACCTGCTGTTCTCCGTGCCGGAGTTCACGCGTTCACTGGCAAATAACATGCGGTCTGCGTCTAAGGTCTACGCTGTCGATCCTGCGATGTTTGGAGCATTCTCTCCCGCATCGGCATTGGACCAGGGCCAGAGGCTCGAGACCGCAGTGTTCAACGCGCTCAGAAGAAGGACTCCCGCGGTGAGGGTCGGATCGGTCTGCCGCTTGCTGATCAAAGAGAAGAGCAAAAACCATGAGGTGGACTTTGTGGCTGGGGACGCACTTCTCATGCGGGCTTATAGCCTGATTCAGGTGAGTGTGGATATGGCAAGTGAGAAAACGCGCGAGCGCGAAATTGCCGCGCTTGATGCCTCGATGGCCCAGTTCGATCTTGGCGAGTCGGCAATCGTTACCATGGATGAGCAGGCCGATATTCCATGCGAGCACGGTGTGGTACACGTTGTTCCCGCATGGAAGTGGCTCCTTGCCTAACCATCTACGGATCTGTGGGGCCAGGACCTCCTGGCCCCTTCATCACGGTTGGGGAGCACCATGATGCGCCCGGCTAGTCCTGGGCCTTGATGCTTGGCATCAGAATCTGGGCGAGGTAGTCGGTCTCGAGTTTGGTCGCGGCGTCGGCCTTGCCGTCTTTGCCGACCGGCACGTTCTTGATCTGGCTATAGGTGTAGCGGTTGCCGGTCGTGAGCTCGACAAGCTCAATCGCCGTATCCATGGGGTAGGTCGACACGGGGTCTTGCGTCCGTCCGTTGATGGTCTGGGGCACCACGTACGGATAGACGGGGCCGCTGGCGTAGACGGTGTAGCCGTTGCCGAGGTTTGCCGCACCCAAAACCGCGTCGCCCTCATCGGGCGTAAAGCTCTCGCCCTCGCGCACCGCGACGAGCGTCACGAGCGGTGTGTTGGTGTCGCCGTCCAGATAAATGCACAGCGTGCTGCCGTTTTGCCAAGTCGCGACTTTGCCGTACCACTCAACGGGAATATCGAGCTGATACAGGTCCGTTGCCTTATGTCGAGCATCGGCGTCGCGGGCCGCCTGTGCCTCGCGGGAGCTCACGGCGTTGACGGCGGCGTCACGGCGCGCGGTTGCCGCCTGCTGGAGCACCTTGGCGGTGGCGGCAGAGCTCGCGCCGCCTTCCTCGGCATACTTGGCCGCGGCATCGATCTGGTCGTCAGTTACCGTGTCGGCCGAAGGCACCTTGAGCTTAAAGGTGGCCTGGGCACTCAAATCCTGCCCATCGCTCTTAACGGTGACCTGCGCCTTGGTGGTCGGGACAGTGTAGATGGTGCCGTCGGCCGCGATGGGGGATCCAGCAATGGAGAGCGTGTAGTCACCGGGTAGCAGTTTGATGCCACGGCCGTGCTCGTCAACATAGAGTGTTTCGCTCACGGAAGAACCGTCGGAATCCTGCCCGCTCACCTGCACGGGAATCTTGGAGCCGGCGGAACAGTCGAGCCCCGCGGCGTGTACGCCAATCTGCACCGACATCATCGTGTGGGCATTGGCGGCGGTGATGGCAGCCTGCTCTTGCCGGTATCCGTTCCAGGCTGCGTAGCCTGCGCCGCCGGCGACGAGCGCGACGGCCACAGCGCCGGCAACCATCAGGTTGCGGCGCTTGGGCGACATCTTGCGATGACGAACCCCGGCTTCGTGTGCCGAAGGAACGGACGGTAGTGGAATATCGCCCATGGCGATGGTCTCGTCCACGGCGGGTGCGGAGCCCAGGCCGGGAAGCTCGCGGGTCAGCGAATCTTCGGCCGGCAAGCTGTCGAGCAAGATGGTTTCCTCGCTCGTGTCGGATTCGGGCCGGTCGTCGGCCTCGCATTCGGATTCCTCGTGCCCCGCCTCGTCTTCGGTGAGCGCGGTGCCATCGTCTTTTGCATCCCGATCATCGGGCTGTGCCTCGATTTCCGGCTCATCCTGCACATCAACGCTCGAATCGTCAAACGCAATCTCGGACAGCGCGATCTGGTCTAGACTCTCCAGGGCCTCGGCACATGCTTCTGCATCTTGGGCCGCATCCTCTTGGCCCATCGTCTCATCTTTCATATATCCCCCAAGCTCAATATCGGGACAACACTGTACCCAAAAA
>CALGKS010000070.1 GCA_937930475.1 uncultured Collinsella sp.
TGTCGCCCATCGGCTTTGTCTTGGGGCTGGTGGCGCCGTTTGGCGTGGGCGCCGCGCGTGACACCTTCGATTGCCGACGCGAACAGCATGATGTGGAAGAGGCCATGCCCGAGGCATTCACAGCGTTATCCATGTCGCTTGCCTCGGGGCATTCGCTGGCACAGGGCATGCGCTTTGTGGGCGCCCATGCGCAAGAGCCGGTGCATACCGAGTTTTTGCGGGTGGCGGCGGCAATCGATTGCGGTATCTCGGCGACCGACGCACTTGATGACCTACTCGTTCGCATCGATGCCCCCGGCCTTTCGCTTGTCACCTTGGCGCTCAAAGTATCGCAGCGTACCGGGGCTCCGCTTGCCGGCTTGCTGTCCGAGGCGTCGAGCATGGTGGGTGAGCGCATTGAGCTCAAACGCCGTCTGGACGTTAAGACGTCACAGGCGCGTATGTCGGCACACATGGTTGCGGCGATGCCGGCGGGCATGTGCGCGGTACTGGCTTTGCTTTCGGCAGACTTTCGCCGCGGTCTTGCGACGCCGGCTGGTGCGGGCGCCGTGGCGCTGGGACTTGCCCTCAACGTCGTTGCCCTGGTAGTTATCCGGCGCATTATGCGGGTGGAGTTGTGAGCGCCCTGGTCGGGGTCGCGGCTTGTCTGTGTGCCCTGAGCGTATTTGTCGCGACAGGTTTGGAGCGTGCGGATGCTCGCAAGATTGCAGAGACGTGCAAGCGCGAGGCGGTACTGGTCATTGCTGCGAGCTGCTCGGTGATTGATGCCCTGACCGCGCGAATGAAGGGCGCGATTGGGGCGGGCGGCCCGGCACGGGTGTCGCTCGGTGAGGTGTCCGAGATGATCGACGTGGTGCGCCTGGGGCTTTCTGCCGGCCTTTCGTTTGACGCGGCGCTCGAGATTTTCTGCGCCAACCGTCGGTCGGTGCTGGCCGTCCGTCTTGAACGAGCCTGCATGGCGTGGCAGGTGGGCGTGGGGACGCGCGAGGCCGAGCTGTTGGCTGCCGCGCGTGATTTGGACGTGAGGGCGCTCGAGACCTTTGCCATCACGGTGGGGCAGGCGCTTGCCCTGGGCGCTCCGCTGGCCGAGACGCTGGCTGCTCAAAGTCGCGAGATCCGTGCGGCCCATCGCGCCGCAGTCGAGCGCGAGATCGAGCGCGCACCGGTCAAGTTGCTGATTCCCACCGGCACGCTCATCTTGCCGGCGTTGCTTCTGTCCATATTGGGCCCGCTGCTGGGAGCAGGCGGGATGATGTAGGGAGGAATACATGAACACGATGACCGACATTGCGGGCAAGGCTTGGAGCTGGGCTTTTTGCCGGGCAATCCGCGCTCGCCAGCGTGCCAAGGCGCTGTTGCGGGAGGAGAGCGCGCAGGGCACTACCGAATACGCCATCTTGGTCGGCGTGCTCGTAGTGATCGCGATTATCGCCATCGTCGCGTTTAAGAGCAAAGTCGAAGAACTATGGAACGCGATCAAAGACGGCATCAACAGCCTGTAGGAGGCAGGCGGCCTGTCGGTTCGCCGCTGGTGCTCGTCTGTTTGCTCGTGGCAATAGCGGTGACGCTTTGGGGGCTGGGTGCTGCGCGACAGCAGCGTCCAGGCGCTACTGCCGATTTGGGATCGGGCTCGGCAGCGGTGTCACAGGCGGAAGGCGCGCGAGATATGGGCGGTCAGAATGCCGCCGTCACGGCTCGGACCTTTTTGCAGGCACTCGACGAGCGGGCCGCCAGCGCGACGGAGCCGTCTGCAGACAACGCGATCGCGGTTCGACTCGCATGGTCCGAGGACCGGCCGATGACCGAGGCGGCGGCAGACCTGTTGCGCGCCTACCGCGAGGTGCCCACGGCTCAGCTCGCCCTGAGCGGCTATCTCGATATTAAGGGCAACGTATGGGGCGCCATCGTGCGCGATGGGCGAGGCTGGGTCGACATGGTGACGGTTGCCGCGGATGCCGGCGATGCCTCGTGCCGCCTGCGTGCCGTGCGTCTGGTTCCGCAAACAACGGAGTCAAAGGAGGGGTCGTGAAATGCATGCTGTCCTGCGTGAGGAATCTGCTCAGTCGACCGTCGAATACGCCATCGTCACCGTGGCGCTGTTATCGATTGTGCTGGCGATTGCGGGGCTTTGGCGCGCTGGCACCGATGGGCGCTTGGCGGCACTGGTCGAGCGGGCAGCGTCTCATGGCGTCGCCCCGTCGTCGGTTATCGATGCCGCGACGGGTGCCAAGGACATCGCTCTGTATTGATATCGCGTGCGAGGATCGGGCGCAGTCTACGGTCGAGGCCGCCTTTTTGCTGCCGACGTTTTTGACGCTTATCTTGCTCGCGTTGCAGCCGGTGTGCCTGCTTTATACGCGCGCGGTCATGGAGTCTGCCGCCGCCGAGACCGCGCGGCTTATGACCACGACGACGGTGGAGGACGACGATGACCTTAAGGAGTTCACTCGCCGCAGACTTGCCGCGGTGCCCAACGTCTCGATTTTTCATGCCGGCGGGCCGCTGTCGTGGGATATCGAGTTAGGGCGGGCCGGTGCCGGCGGCGTTTCGTCCGTGTCTGTTGCCAGCGAGGTTAAGCCGCTGCCCGTGATCGGTGCATTCGCGCGGGCCATGGGCAGTGCGGGTGAGGGCGGCTATGTCGAGCTCAAGGTCGACGTCTCGTATCGATCGCGTCCCGAATGGCTGGAGGGAGATTATGATTCATGGATTGCTGCATGGGATTAGGCGCTGCCTGCTGCGGGTGACGCAAGGGTTTGCGGCCCGCCGTCGACCAGGCGCTCGCCGCAGGCGGGGCGGCTTTATGGGCCGTGCCGGTATCGACTTGTTTATCGAAGACGGTGCCTATACCACGCTCTCCTCTGCGGTTGTCATTCTGGTGGTGCTTACGCTGCTGTTTTCGTCGACCGCGGCGATATGGAGCATGTCACGCGCCGGAGACACCCAGGTGGCGGCCGATAGCGGCGCGCTGGCGGGCGCCAACGTGGTGTCGTCCTATCACACAGCCGCCACGGTGGTCGATGCGAGCATTTTGAGTTTGGGCC
>CALGKS010000071.1 GCA_937930475.1 uncultured Collinsella sp.
CCGCCTGCATCACCACCGAGGGCCCGCTTTCGCTCGAGATGGAGAAGGTGCTTCAGAAGGGTCCCGAGGGCGCGCCCGACGGTATGCCCAAGAGCCAGCGCGTGCTCGAGCTCAACGCTAAGCACCCGGTCTTCGCCAAGCTCGTCGCTGCCCAGAAGGCGGGCGACGCCGACAAGATTAAGCAGTACTCCGGTCTGCTCTACGACCAGGCCCTGCTCGTCGAGGGCATCCTCCCCGAGGACCCCGTAGCCTTCGCGGCAGCTGTTTGCGACCTTATGTAGCTTGGGGATACGGCACCGTAACTAATTAGAACGAGAGTGGATAATCTCCCACTTTTGGCTCGAATGCGGGCTTGAAGTGGGAGATTTTCCACTCTCGTTTCCTTTTTTTACGGAGTAGTCATTGGGGACGTTCTTAAATGACTAGTCAAACAAGAACGTCCCCAACGACTAGTCGATTAAGAACGTCCCCAATGACTAGTCGGATTGTTAATTTGTGCGGGTTGTGGTTTTGTGAGCTGCGGGAATTTGAGATACTGTACATCTGTACGTTAACTCATCTTCGTAGTATATTGCTACCCGCAAAACTCAGCACCATTGTGCTGCGAGACGCTAAAGTGCCTCCGTACAATGGTTGTTAATAGCATGATTCGGCTAAACGACAGGATGGATGGTCCAAGCGTGAGTCTCGGCAGCAAACTATCCGATGCAAAGGTTTCCTTTGCAATCTTTAAACGCGACATCAAGCGATTGATCGTGAACCCCGTCGCCCTGGTGGTTACCCTGGGCGTGTGCGTCATTCCCTCGCTGTATGCCTGGTACAACATCGTTGCCAACTGGGATCCGTACGGAAATACCCAGGGCATTAAAATCGCCATCGCCAACAACGATCAGGGCACCCAGAACGACCTGGTGGGCGAGCTTAACGCAGGCGATAAGGTGGTCGACCGGCTCAAGGAGAACGACCAGCTTGGCTGGACCTTCGTCGACTCGGCGGCAGATGCCAAAGAGGGCGTCGAAAGTGGCGAATACTATGCTGCCATCGTGATTCCCAAGAACTTCTCCGACAATCTCGTCTCGATGCTCGACGGCAATTACCATCAGCCCAAGCTCACCTATTACGTCAACGAGAAAAAGAGCGCCATTGCGCCCAAGGTCACCGATACCGGTGCCAACACCATCGAGGAGCAGATCAACTCGGAATTTGTCTCCACGGTGGGCGAGACCGTCGCGGGCATTGCCAAAGATGCTGGCATCGACCTTAAAGACAAGGCAACCCAGACCCAGGATTCGCTGGCGGGCTCGGTGTCCGAGGCGTCTAATACCCTGGGCGAAGTACGCGATTCCATCGGCGACATGAATACCGCCATCGACAAGACGAGCAACTCGATTGCTTCGGCCGATGCTGCGCTGGCGGGCCTGCAGGGACAGACGCCTTCGCTAACGCAGGCAATCGCTCAGGGTAATGATCTGCTGGGCGAAGCTCGCACCACGGCTGGCAAGTCCATCACCTCGCTTTCCAAGGCGCTCTCGGAGGGCAGCGCCGCGTTGAGCAAGACATCGGCTTCTGCGAACGCCGCGATTGGCAAACTCACCGGTACGGTTACGTCCACGACCACTCGAATCGACAACTCGCTCGAATCCCTTCAGGCGACGATTGACCACAACAGCGCTGTCATCGAGCGCCTGCAGATTCTCGCTAACGATACGTCGACGGGATCGGAGAACGCCGACGCGCTCATCGCGTCGACCATCAATTCGCTTCGCGAGCAAAACCAGAAGCTGCAGAGCATTAAGGATGGCCTTTCTGCACAGTCGAGCGCCATGGCAAACGACGCTACGGCAATCTCGAACGCGAGCAACGCGCTTAACGCGGCAATTCAGACCGGTACGGCTAACCTCGGTCAGGCTCAGACCGATCTGGGGCAGAACGCACTGCCGAAGGCTTCGGGCGCGCTTGACTCCTTTGCCGCCGTTTCGGGCGATTTGACCGGCATTGTGTCGGGTATGACCCCCACGATAGCGAGCGCGCGCGGCACGCTGGCGCAGCTCGACGCCACGCTCAAGCAGGCAAAGACCACGCTGTCCCAAACCGACACCTCCCTTGCCAAGGTTCAGGACAAGCTCGCGACCGCCGCCAATGACATTGCGGCGCTGCAGACCTCTGAGTCTATGGGCGAGTTAGCCGACCTCATGGACGTCGACGTCGATGACGTGGCAGATTTCATGGCATCTCCGGTTGAGCTGACGTCCAAGTCCATCTATCCGGTCAAGAGCTTTGGCTCGGGCATCGCGCCCTTCTACACCAATCTGGCGCTGTGGGTAGGCGGCTATGTGCTCATCGCTATCTACAAACTCGAGGTCGACCGCGAGGGCATCGGTAGCTTTACGGCGCGTCAGGGCTACTTTGGCCGCTGGCTGCTGCTGGTGATCCTGGGCGCGTTCCAGGCCATTATCGTTACGGTGGGCGATCTGGTCATTGGCGTTCAGTGCGTCAATCCGCTGCTCTTTGTGCTGGGCGGCATCGCTATCTCGTTCACCTACGTCAACATCATCTATGCGCTGTCCACCACGTTTAAGCATATCGGTAAGGCAATTGGCGTCATCCTCGTCATTGTGCAGATTCCCGGCTCGTCGGGCATGTATCCCATCGAGATGATGCCCGGCTTCTTCCAATGGCTGCATCCGCTGCTGCCCTTCACCTATGGCATCAACCTGCTGCGCGAGACCGTCGGTGGCATGTACTCGTTCAACTACCTGTTTAACCTGTGCATCCTGGGCGTGTTCCTTATCATCGCGCTCTTTATCGGTCTGCAGCTGCGCCCGTTGTTGCTCAACCTCAACCTGCTCTTTGATAAGCAGCTTTCCACGACGGGCCTCATGATCTGCGAGTCCAACGACCTGCCGCGCCAGCGCTATTCGCTGCGCACGGCCATGCGCGTCGTGCTCGATTCCGATTCGTACCGTCGCGAGGTGCTCGACCATGCGGTGGCTTTTGAGCACCGTTACCCCTACTACATCAAGGGCGGTTTTGCCGC
>CALGKS010000072.1 GCA_937930475.1 uncultured Collinsella sp.
CCCATCCACAACGTCACCTTTGAGCCGGGCTGCCGCAACAACTGGCACATCCACCACGCGAGCAAGGGCGGCGGACAGGTACTGATCTGCGTCGATGGCGAAGGCTGGTATCAGGAAGAGGGCAAGCCCGCGCAACGCCTGCACCCCGGCGACGTCGTCGAGATTCCCGCTAACGTCAAGCACTGGCATGGCGCCACCGCCAACAGCTGGTTTAGCCACCTAGCCTTTGAATACCCGGGCGAGGATACCAGCAACGAGTGGCTCGAGCCGGTGGACGACGAGCAGTACGGCACGCTGGAGGACTAAGCTCGCGGCCTGCCCAAAACAAAGGGGGCCGCCCAGTGGGCAGCCCCCTCGCTCGTTATTCATCCCTCGGCAGCGGTTTCATGTTCCAAAAGACGACGTTCATGATTACGACAACCACCAGCACCACGCCACTGGCCACCCAAAAGCCCATGTTAAGGCCAAGCCATTCCGTGGTGCCAAACAGGTTAATCCAAATCTGAGTCCAGTTCATGCGAACGCTCCTTTCAGCGTCAATACCCCGCTATAGCAGCTCGCCGTAGCGCTTGACGTAGGCCTTCTTAAGACTCGTCGCGAGCGCCATGTACAGCAGGATGCACGGAATCAGGAACAAGAAGTACTCCACAGGCAGCGCACCCAAGCCCAGCGCGGGCCCAAGCAGGCTAAATGGGATCAGCGTGAGCAGCGCGATACCCGTCATCGTGAGCAGCATTACCGGCGCTGAGGCGTGGCTCTGGATAAACGGCAGCTTGGGCGTGCGGATCATGTGAATGACCAGCGTCTGACTCCACATGGACTCGACAAACCAACCGGCTTGGAACAGCGCGATATATGCCAACTGCATCTGCTCCAGCGCAGCGCCCGAGTAAACGTGTGCCAGATCGTTAAAGAGCACGCCATGGCTCACAAACAGCGGACAGAAGACAAAGTACATAAAGATGTAGGTCATAAAGTCGAAGATGGAGCTGGTGGGACCGATCCAGATCATGAACCTGCCGACACTCGACGCATCCCAGGTACGCGGCACGCGCAGGAACTCCTCGTCCACGTTATCCCAGGGAATCGCCAGGCAGCTGCAGTCATAAATCAAGTTGAGCAAAATCAGCTGGATGCTCATCATGGGCAAAAACGGCAGCAGGGCAGACGCGGCAAGCACGCTAAACATGTTGCCGAAGTTAGAGCTCGCGGTCATCTTGATGTACTTGATCATGTTAGCGTAGGTCTTACGCCCCTCGATGATGCCCTCCTCGAGCACCATCAGGTCCTTCTCGAGCAAAATAATGTCCGCCGACTCCTTGGCAACGTCGACAGCGGTATCGACCGAGATTCCGATATCGGACGACTTCATGGCCGAGGCATCGTTGATGCCGTCACCCATATAGCCCACAACATGCCCGTTGTCGCGCAGAACGGAGACGACACGCGCCTTTTGGTCGGGCGTGAGCTTGGCAAACACCTGCACGTCCTCGGCGCGGCGGGCGAGCTCCGCATCATCCATGGCGGCAATATCGCTGCCCAGCAGCATGTTGTTGACCTGCAGCCCCACCTGCTTGCAGATGGTACGCGTGACCTTCTCGTTGTCTCCGGTCAAAATCTTGGTGGCGACGCCATGATTGCGCAGTGCCTCGATAGCATCGGCCGTCGACTCTTTGGGCGGATCCAAAAACGCCAGATAGCCGATTAGG
>CALGKS010000073.1 GCA_937930475.1 uncultured Collinsella sp.
GATCTACACAGAGTAGATCGTCGGCAGCGTCAGATGTGTATAAGAGACAGGCCATCTTCTCGGCAATCCTGTCCGTATGGTCGGCGCTCGACTGGCTGAGCCTCGGCCGCAGCGCCATCGAGCTGCTGGGCAGCGGCATCACCGGCATGGTCGGCTTCATCGGCTCGTGCGGCACCAACGTGGTGTCCGCCATCCGCGGTGCCATCCAGAACCTGCCATCGACCCTTTCAAACCTCGGCAAGGTCGCCATGTACGACCTGCAGGGAGCGATCTCAAGCGGAATCGGCGCGGTGAAGGGCGCGGCGCTGCGCATCGCATCCGGCATCGAGTCGGCCTTCCTGAACCTCCCAAGCAAGGTCGTGTCCATCGGCCGCAACATCGTGCAGGGCATCGCAGACGGCATCGCCGGCGCGGCCGGCGTGGTGGTCAACAAGATCACCGGCGTGGTCGGCGGCGCCATCGAGGCGGCCAAGAACCTGCTCGGCATCCACTCGCCCTCGCGCGTGTTCCGCAAGATTTTCGGCTACGTGATGCAGGGCGCGGCCCTCGGCATCGACGACACAGCTGACGAGCCCGTGAAGTCCATGAGGTCGGCGGTGCGCAACGTCGAGAAGGCCGCCGTGTTCGGTGCGAGCGTTACCGGCGGCGGAGCATACGGGGCGACCGCCAGCGGAGCCGCGGGCATCGCGGGCGGCGGCAACGTTTACAACCTCTACCTCAACGGCGACCTGCTGGGCGTCGACGGGCGCGTGGCCTCCGCCTTCAGGAGCTTCGTCGCGGCGGTGGAGCAGAGCATGGCGATGGGGGTCGCGTAGTATGGCGCAGGGAAACTGGGTTCAAGGCGGCAGTGGCTATAGAAAGTACTGCTGGTGCGCGTACGTGGACGTTGCTGAGGTCGGGCGCACGGACACCACCGTGACCTACCGCGTCACGCACGGCTACGGCACGCGCTACGCCATCGACTGCTACGCAAACGGCAGCTCGTCGGCGGGCGGCTCGTGGAACGGCTCGGTCTACTCGACGAACAACTCCGGCTGGGTATGGGTGCAGTGCACGTCGCGCGACGTCGAGCTCGCCCGCGGCAACGGCGACGCCTACAACCACACCTTCACGGGCCAGATTAACGTCACGGGCGGCTTCGGCAACGGAACGTCGAACGCCTCCAACACCGTCACGGTCCCGTGCCGTGCCTACCACACGCCGCACACGCCGAAGAACATCAGGGCGGAGCGCCTGAGCGACACCAGCGCGAAGGTCAGCTGGGACACCGATTACACGGACAGGGCCGGCGCCTACCCTTGGGATACCGTGACCGTCGGCGTGGCGAAGAACGGCCCGGGGAAGTTCACCGACGTCGGCACCGTGGGCTGGGATACCACGAGCCACACCTACAACGGCCTCGAGCCGGGCTGCATGTACATCTTCTCCGCCAAGGCGACGGGCCCCGGCGGCACGTCGGACTACGGCGTGAGCGCGCCGGCGATCTACACCACGCCGACGGCGCTCGGCATGCTCGAGGCCGTCAAGGCGGAGGCGGCGAAGGTCGTGCTCAGGGGGCACGACGCGCCGGCCTTTGTCGACAGCTGGGAGTTCCAGCTGTCGACCGACGGGCGCAAGACGTGGGTCGATGCGGACGTGAACGCCTCATGGGAGGACGAGGAGGCCCCGGCGGGAACGGTGCGCTACCGCGCCCGCGCGGTCAAGAGCGGTCTCAAGGGCCCGTGGACGGAGTCAAACGAGGTCACGACCATTTGCCCGCCGCTCGCACCGTCCATCAGGGGTGTCAGGGCGGCTTACGCCACGAGTTCGACCGCGACGCTCGAATGGGTGCCCAACCATCCGGACGGCTCGGCGCAGACCTCAGCCGAGGTGCAGGTCACGACGCCGACGGGTCCCACCACCACGACGGTCGATGGCCCGGGTACGAGCCTGAAGCTGCCGACGGGCGCCAAGGGCCCGTATACCGTGCGCGTGCGCACCAAGGGCCTCGACGAGGACTGGGGAGCGTGGTCGAGCGCGACGGCCTATACCGTGGCGGACGCGCCCCAGGCATACTTCACCGACCCGTCCGCGGACGGGTCGACCCTGCGCGCGGTGCCGCATACCTTCACATGGAAGGTGAACGACGAGACGGGCGTCAGCCGACAGTACCTGTCTTTATGCGACCTCAGGGGCAACCTCCTGTGGAGCGGGACCGTGGACAAGGACGCGCGCTCCTTTGACCTCGGCTACGCGCAGCACGCCTTCGTCAACTACACGCCTTACAGGGTCATGCTCACGGTCACGGCCGGCTCGTCGCTATCGGTCACCGTCTCGAGGACTTTTCGGACCGACTGGGCACCGCCAGCCAAGCCATCGCTCAACATCTTCGTCGACGACGGGCTGAGGTGCCAGCTGTCGGTATTCGCGGGCGCGCCCGACAGCGACGACACGCCCGAGACGTCCCATTTCACCGTGTCGCGCGTCCTGCCCGACGGCTCGACCCTGCAGCTCGGCTCGCACCTTGCGGCGGGCGAGGGCGCGAGCGACCCGCTGCCGCCGCTCAACAGCGAGTTCGAGTACGTGGCGGTCGCCTACGCGGCGACGGGCGTGAGCGCGGTGACGAGGGTCAAGACGACCGTGGCGAGCCGCGCGGTGGCGTTCAACTGGGGAGCCGGCGCGGAGAGGTCGTGGCTCGGCAGGTACCTCAAGAAGGGCTCCGGGCGAAGCGTCACGCACGGCTTCAAGATGCTGCACTTCGCCGACGGCGGAACGGGGTTGCCCGTCTCGTACGGCATCAACGAGAGGGACGTCAAGGACAGCATGGACTTCCTGCTGCTCGACGAGGAGGACTACAAGGCGTTCCTCGAGGTCATGAACACCGCGGGGCGCTTCTGGGTGCGCGACCTCCACGGCGAGCGGTTCCGCGCCCGCCTGAGCTGCAGCGTGAAGCGCTCGGATGGCGCGTGGGTGGCTTCGTGCGACCCGACGTGGGAGACATGGGAGGAGCCCGCCAATGGCTGATAGCTGGACGAAGCCGTTCGACGCATCCTACGACTTCGTGCGCGTCTCGCGCGAGACGGGGCTCGAGCTCGAATTCGTGCGCGACATCGAGAACGGCGGTTCCATCGAGCGCAATGCGAACACGGCGCTCTATGAGACTGCATCCCTGGACTTCGCTGACAAGTTCGACGTTGGCAACGACTTTCTGCGTGTGTACCTCAACGCCACCTTCACGGACGGCAGTAAGAGGCGCGAGTGCCTCGGAACATTCATGCCGCAGGTGGACTCGGTGAACATCGACGGCGTCTACCGCGAGGGCCAGATCAACGCCTACGGCCTCCTGAAGCTGCTCAAGGACGACGACTTCGACGGTCCCTACGTGATCGCCCAAGACAGCAATGCGGTGGAGGAGGCCGTCAAGATAGCCGAGTCGGTCGGCCTCACCGTCTACGCCGACAGCAGTGGCCTCCTGTTGGGCAGCAACTGGGTGTTCGGCGTGGGCAAGAACAACGACGCCAAAACCAAGCTGGATGCCGTGAACCTGCTCCTTGAGGCGGCGGGGTTCCGCTCGGCCTCGACCGACCGCATGGGCAATGTGCTCTTCAGGCGCTACATCGAGCCTGCCGACATGCCCATCTCGGCGGAGTTCACCGAGGGCAGGGACGCGCGCTTCATGTCTGCCATGACCGAATCGACCAACCGCGCCGAGGTCTGCAACGTCGTGCACGTGGACTTCAGCACGCAGGACGCATCGGTGCGCGGCACGGCGGTGGACGACTCGCCCGATTCAGACCTCTCGACCGTCTCGGTCGGGCGCCGAATCGTCAAGAGCTACAGCTACGACAGCCTCCCGGGCGTGGACACCGAGGACACCAACCTTGTCGAGGGCGCCGCCAACGCCCTCATCGGCACCGGCAAGAAGTCGGATAAGAGCTTCAGGCAGAGCGATTCGCACGGCAGCATCCAGACCGTCTACGTCCCCGACTCGCCGCAGACGGGCGTGATCTTCGGCATCAAGGTCGTCTCGACTGGCGGGCGCGTCGGCTTCTGCCAGGACGAGGGGCCGAGCGTCAAGAAGGACACGGACTACACGCAGAGCGTGTGGGTCAAGGGCACCAAGGGCGCGACGGGCATCATACAGTCCTTCTGGGACCAGGAGAGGGCGCTTGGCCCGGTGACCGAGGGTTTCACTCTGACTGGCGAGTGGCAGAAGGTCAGCTACACCTATCACGCCACGGAGAACCACAACAAGGTCAGCTGGGGCTACTGCTACATCGACGGCGGCGAGGCAATCTTCGTCGCCGACAAGGTCGAGGAGGGCACCGAGGCCACGCCTTGGCCCCAGGACGCCATGCAGTCGGCTGCGGACGCAAAGGCGGCGGAGCTGCTCGCCACCGAGCGCGCCGTGACGCGCACGGACGAGTTCAAGAGCGTATACAAGCCCGTCGAGCCGTGCATGGCGGTGGCGATGAACTACAGGACGGGCGGGGTGGTCGGCAAGCTGGCAATCCAGAAGCAGACGCTGACGCTCGACGCGGGCTGCGTCATAAAGCACACGGCGAGGAGGTACGAGCGATGAGCGATTCGGCGGTCGAGATCAAGGGCGCGGCGGCGCGGCTGGCGGCGGCGATGCCGTCGGGCGGAAAGCGGCTGACGATGGAGTTCGGCACGGTCGTCGGCGTCCACGGCACGGCGCTCGACGTGATGCTGTGCGGCACGGTCGTGACGGTCCCGATGGTGCGCTCTTGCACGGGGTGCGTCATCACCGACCGCGCCGTGATCCTGTCGCAGGGGCCGCTGGCCGTGTGCGTCGGCACGATGGCGGCGGTGTAAGCCGGCGTTACGGGGGCCCGAACCTGCAATGTGGCGGGGGATGGGCCCCGCAGTCGAATGAACGGGAGGGAGGCCGGATGGAGGTGCTCAAGCTGTTCGCGCCGTACGGGCCGGGGTGGCTCGGTGGCGTGCTGCTGGTGCTGGTCGCCTTCTATTTTGGGCGGCAATTTCTGGACGAGTACAAGGTCCAGAACGAGCGCAAGGCGAACATCGACCTGAAGCGCGAGGCGCGCAAGCAGGCCGAGGTGGACGAGCGCGCGCAGCGCGACCGCGAGCGGTCGCAGATGGAGGGCCGCATCGCCGCCCAGATGGAGCGCAGCAACAGCCTCATGGAGGCCATGAAGACGCTGATGGAGTCCGTGGTGGCGTCCAACGAGGTCCTGCACAGCGACATCGTCAACAGCCAAGCGCGCAGCCAGGGCATGGCGGAGCAGGTGAGCCACATCCGCGACAGGGTGGACCTGCTCTACGACAAGGAGACGGGAAGATAGGAGCAATCGAATGACTATGATCCAAGCTGGCCTCACGGTCGCCACGGTGCTCGTGGTGCCCTACATCGTGCAGGCCATCAAGACCAAGGCCATGACGGGCAACGTTGCCCGCTGGACGGCCATCGCCGTCTCGGCGGGATGCGGCGCCCTCACGGCCATGTCGGGCGGCATCCCGACCGACCCCTCGGCGTGGGTGACGTCCATCTTCGCCGCGGTCGGCGGCGTGCAGGTGGCCTACGCCGCCTTCAAGTCGGTTGGAATCACGGATAAGTGGCTGGACGCCCTGCTGGCGCTCGGCGACATCAAGGAGGACTAACATGGCAGACTTCGCCAACGTGCAGCCGGACGAGTACAAGCTGCTCGGCTGCAATTTCTCGGCGGGACGACCCTTCGGCATCAAGGGCGTCACGATCCACCACATGGCGGGCGACCTCAACGCCGACCAGTGCAACGGCATCTGGGGTGCCAACGGCTGCTCGGCGCACTACTCGGTCGACCGCAACGGCTACATCGTGCAGCACGTCAACGACACCGACCGCGCCTACGCCTGCGGCGACGGCATCGGCACGGGCGGCGGCAACGACACCACGATCTCCATCGAGCACGCCAACAGCGCGCGCGGCCCGTGGACGGTGCACGAGGCGGCCATCGAGAGCGGCGCGCACCTCGTCGCCGCGCTGTGCCTGTACTACGGGCTGGGCCGCCCGGCGTGGATGGTGAACGTGTTCCCGCACAAGCACTGGTCGTCCACCGCCTGCCCGGGCGAGCTGGCGGGCTCCCAGCGCGACCACTACATGCAGCGCTCAATGGAGTGGTACGACGCGATGGTCGGGGGCACGCAGCCGTCGGCGCCCACCGTGCAGCCCGCGGCTACGCCCGCCGCGCCCTCGGCATCGCAGGGGGCACCGGGCGGTTTCCCGTCCTCGACTGGCGCTCGCGTCCCTGTCCACTACTCCCTCCACCTCAAGGGCGGCGGCTGGTTGGACGAGGTGACGGACTTCGGCTCCGGTGACGACGGCTTTGCGGGCTACCCGTGCCGCCAGCACGACCTGCTCTGCGCCCGAGTCGATCGCGGCACGCTGAAGTATCAGGTGCACACCATCGAGGACGGTTGGCTCGACTGGGTCGCCAAGGGCGACCGCGGCGACACCGTCAACGGCTGCGCCGGCATCCCGGGCCACACTATCGACGGCGTGCGCATGTACTACGTGACCCCGGGCGGCGA
Source organism: uncultured Collinsella sp. (assembly GCA_937930475.1). Lineage (GTDB taxonomy): Bacteria > Actinomycetota > Coriobacteriia > Coriobacteriales > Coriobacteriaceae > Collinsella. The sequence goes on from CALGKS010000073.1 coordinate 6,532, forward strand.
GGAGTACAAGCAGGCGTGGTACCGCTCGCAGACCACCGCGCGCGCCGGGTGGCTGGACACGGTGTGCGACGACGGCTCAACCTATAGCGGCGATGATTACGCCGGTATCTACGGCGAGCCCCTCGACCGCCTGCAGGTGTGCGTCACGGACGGGGTGCCGTGGTAATGGCTTTCGTCATGGGCGCGGCGTTCGGCGCGATTCTGGGCGGCTTCGTCGCGGTTATCGCCATCGCCCTAATTCAAGGCGGGAGCGACCGCGAGCGATAGCAGCAAAAAGGGGCCGTGGCGGTTCGTCGCCACGGCCCCTATTTCGTATCCTTCGAATATCCTAAGTGCCGCCGTACCGCTCGGTTTCCTCAGCGTGTTGCGGTATCGTCAGCGAGTTTTGCCTGATGGTCAGCATCAATAGCGAGCTGCTGCAACCTGTCTCAGTACTGCCACATGTGGTTGACGGGGCCGGAGCCTTTGCCCATGTCAAAGCCGGCGGCGAGAGCGCCGGTTAGGTAGGCCTTGCCGGCGTTGATGGCGTCGGCAAGTTCCATGCCCTGGGCCAGCGCGCAGGCGATGGCGGACGAAAGCGTGCAGCCAGTGCCATGTGTGTTGTCGGTCTCGATGCGCTTGTGGCGGAACCACGTGGTGAGCGGATCGCCCAGATGGTTGCCCTCGTCATCGAGCGGCGCGGGCTCTGCTAGCACATCGTTGGCCTCGTTGACAAAATGCCCGCCCTTAACGAGGGACGCGCAGCCAAAGCGGCGGGTGAGGAGCATGGCAGCGTTTTGCTGTGTGCGCTCGGAATCGACCTCGTAGTCGAGCAGCGCCATGGCCTCGGGAATGTTGGGCGTGATGACGGTTGCCAACGGGAACAGGCGGCGGGTGAGTGCCTCAGAGGCATCCTCGGCAATGAGGCGCGCGCCCGAGGTGGCGACCATAACGGGGTCGACGACCACGTTGGTTGCGTCCCAGGCGCTCAAGCGGTCGGCGATGACTTCGATAATCTCGACAGACGAAACCATGCCGATTTTGACGGCGCTGGGGCGGATGTCGTCAAAAACGGCATCGATCTGCGCGGCGACAATATCGGGGGAGATGTTCTGCACGGCGGTAACGCCTAGGGTGTTCTGTGCGGTGATGGCGGTAATGGCCGTCTCGGCGTACAGACGATGTGCTGTGATGGTCTTGATGTCGGCCTGAATGCCGGCGCCACCGCTGGAGTCAGATCCCGCGATGGATAGAACGGCAGGAACCCTACTACGATCCATGTTCGCTCCCTTGTTCGGTCGGATTCAAATGGGTCTTTTATCCGCATTATAAAGATGCCCGGGCCGACTCTATGTCGAACCCGGGCGTGCGATGCAATCTTTACGCAAATGTAAGCAAATGTTCACACGTCAACAATTGACGGGAGCCAACTCGCTGCTAAAACACGCAGCGAGGAGCCTAGTCCTCCATGCCAAGGTCGATCGTCGTGCCCTCGAACACCTTGTTGACGGTACGGACGGCGCACATCTTGCCGCACATAGTGCAGGTGCCCTCGGTGGCGGCAGGGGACTCCTCGTAGCGCTTCTTACCGGTGACCGGGTCGAGAGCGCACTTCCACAT
>CALGKS010000074.1 GCA_937930475.1 uncultured Collinsella sp.
CGTTATCGCGTTGGTGAAGGCCGATCGACGGCTCGTCCAGAATGTACAGAACACCCATGAGGCCGGCGCCGATCTGCGTTGCCAGGCGAATGCGCTGGGCCTCACCACCGGAAAGCGTCGCCGAGGCGCGATCGAGCGTCAGATAGTCGAGTCCGACATCGACCAGAAAACGCAGGCGCTCCAGGATTTCCTTGACGATGCGCCCGCCGATAAACTGCTGACGCTCGGTAAGCTCCAGGCCCTCAAAAAACTCGAGCGACTCGCGACACGACAGGCAGCAGACATCGTAAATGGACTTGCCGCCCACGGTGACGGCAAGCATCTCGGGACGCAGGCGAGCACCGTGACAGCTCGAGCACGGCTCTTCGCGAATGTATTTCTCCAAGCGAGCCCTGGTGTTCTCGTTCGTCGTCTCGTTGTAGCGCTCGTACAGGATGTTGCGCACACCCGAGAACTTAGTGTCCCACTGGCTGCGACGCCCATCGAGCTTTTGATAGTCGACCGAAATCTTCGTGTCGCCCATGCCATCCAAAAACGCACGACGCACCCGCGGGGGCAGGTCCTTCCATGGCGTATCGGCACTCACCTTAAAGTGTTTGCAGACCGCGGCAAAGATCTGCGGATAATAGTTGGAATTGCCGAACAGGCTGCCAAAGACTCCGTCGGCAATCGACTTTGAGGGGTCTTCAATCAGCGCCTCGGCATCGACTGTCTTTTTAAAGCCCAGGCCATCGCACTCGGGACATGCACCATAGGGCGCGTTGAACGAGAAATCGCGCGGCTGCAGGTCGTCGATGGAATGCCCGTGCTCCGGGCAAGCCAGTGCCAGCGAATACTCCAGCAGCTCGCCCTCGGTTCCCTCGGGAGCGTCGCGGTCGGGCAGCATGTACACGTTCACGTTACCGTGCGCCAGTGCCGTCGCCTGCTCGACGGACTCGGCAATGCGACCCAGGGAGTTCTCTCGAATCACGATACGGTCGACCACGACCTCAATGTCGTGTTTGAACTTCTTGTCCAGATCAATAGGGTCGTCAAGCGAGCGTACCTCGCCGTCGACGCGCACACGGCTAAAGCCCTCCGCACGCAGGTCCTCAAACAGCTTGGAATATTCGCCCTTGCGTCCACGAACCACCGGCGCCAACACAAACGCGCGACGGCCCTCCCCCGCCGCCAGCACCTTATCGGCGACCTGATCGGTCGTCTGACGCTCAATGACGCGACCGCACTCAGGACAGTGCGGCGTTCCCACGCGAGCAAACAGCAGACGCAGATAGTCGTAAATCTCGGTTACGGTGCCCACCGTCGAGCGTGGGTTTTTGGACGTCGTCTTCTGATCGATCGAAACAGCCGGCGACAGGCCGTCAATCGAGTCCAGATCGGGCTTGTCCATCTGGCCCAAAAACTGACGCGCATAGCTCGAAAGGCTCTCGACGTAACGGCGCTGGCCCTCGGCATAGATGGTATCGAACGCCAGTGAGCTCTTGCCCGATCCGGAAAGACCGGTTATGACCACGAGCTGGTCACGCGGAATGGAAACATCGATATCGCGCAGGTTATGCTCGCGCGCGCCGCGAATAACGATAGAAGAATCAGACATGGAAGCTCCTTGCCTCCTACAACTTCAAATCACACTGACGATGAGTTTAGCGCACTCGACGCGCACAGATGTTCGTAATACAAGATTCGCAGACCTTTTGCGTTGTCTGACGCCGCAGGCCGCACGCTCGGTCCGTACTTTCGAATACTGTCGATCGCCTACCACGCATCATAAATGACTCCCGCTCGCAAACGAGGGTACAATGACGCTCGTGTCACACCGCGGGGCTCCGGCCCCAGCATATACAAAGGAGTCAAACATGGGTTGCGAGCACGCACAGGCAGCCGGCGGGCAAACGTCGCCGTCGCAATTTGAGGAGAATACGCTGTCCGAGGTCAAGCGCGTTATCGCCGTGCTTTCCGGTAAGGGCGGCGTCGGCAAGTCATTCGTCACCGGCGCCATCGCCACGGAGCTTTCCCGCCACGGTCACAAGGTCGGCATCCTCGATGCCGATATTACCGGCCCCTCTATCCCTAAGATGTTCGGTATGAGCGGACGTCACGTCCATGCCCTCGGCAACCTTATGCTGCCCGAAATCTCCGAGCACGGCGTCAAGGTTATGAGCTCTAACCTGCTGCTCCAAAACGAAACCGACCCCGTCCTCTGGCGCGGTCCGGTTATCGCGGGTGCCATCAGGCAGTTCTGGAGCGAAACCTCATGGGGCCCCATCGACTACCTGCTGGTCGACATGCCTCCGGGAACGGGCGACGTCGCCCTCACGGTCTTCCAGTCGCTGCCCGTCGATGGCATCGTCATCGTCACGAGCCCGCAGGATCTGGTCTCGATGATCGTCGCCAAGGCGGTCAACATGGCCGAGAAGATGAACGTGCCCATTTTGGGAATCGTCGAAAACATGAGCTATATCGAGTGCCCCGATTGCGGCAAGAAGATCGAAGTCTTTGGCAAGAGCAAGCTCCCCGAGGTCGCCGAGCGTTACAACCTCGAGATCCTAGGGCAGCTT
>CALGKS010000075.1 GCA_937930475.1 uncultured Collinsella sp.
TTTCAAGCGTCTGCACGAACCTGTCGACGCCTTCTACAAAGGCCGGGATCTGCTCGGTGAACCGCTTTCTCGCCTCAATGCTTGTGATGCTCGCCTCTGCCAAAGGCTTCACCTTCTGCTCGAACCGCTCCTTCAGTGCAACATACTGCTCATAGGCAGGATTGTCCGCCTCGGCGGGAACCCCATTGAGAAGACCGGGACTCTCAAGCTTGTGCCCGAACTCCTCAAGCGCGGAGAGCGTTCTCTCCCTTCGCTCGTCGGCGGAGGAAAACGGATCCGCCACCGCCAGCGCGAGCTTGTAGCTCTGCATGCGCATGCTGCCAGAGACGTTGATGGCGCCGCCCGAGCCCGTCGACTGCTCGGTAAGGATCAATGCCGGCGCCGCTGCGAGAACAGCAAGCAGACCGATCACGGCGAAAACGACAAAGTACTGTCGGACAATGGAGGCGCGGAGCCACTCGATGATGCGCATGGCGGATCCTTTGTGATGATGTTCATCGGGACCTCCTGATTGTCGCACCTTTCTCTCGTCCGGTTCACCAAACAGCGCCGTAATCGACAGTCCTGCGACTTGAACTCGACCACATGCGTTTTTGGAACAAAATCGGCTCATCTTGGATTTGTATGAAAACAACACTCGAAAAGACCGGCTTTAGTGACGGCCAAAGATCGGTTGAGGCGTCCGTATAACAGAGTGCTTCTGGCGTAACCGCGCCCTGGTAGGCGGGCAAGAATCTTGAGGCGGAAGTAGTCGAAATCCAAAAAACCGTAAGCGGTGCGCTTGAGTACCTTGATGGCGTTATTGGAGCCCTCCAAAGGTCCGGAACCGTAGCCGTAGCGACCGCAGTTGATGATGCCGTCCAAACGACGCAGGAGCATATCTCCGAAATCGTGTGCGGGCTTAAAGCCGTGCGTACGAGCAATAGCCCAGCAAAGCCCCATCAGGTGGCGAATTTGCTGGAGTGCCTCACATCGATTCTTCTCCGTCCACAGGTTTCGCAGTAAGTCAGCGATGGGATAAAGGTCCGCCAGTAACTAATTGTTATCACGCAGTTTCTGCAGCTTTTCAGTGTCATCATTATCCAGATCGTTGAAGAACGAACAAGCACCCACTGGCAGGAGGTGAGCAGTTCCTAAACCCTGATAGGCCTACAGGACTGGTCGGGTCAAGCCCGGAAGGCCATTTAATGGAGGGGACCCGCGATAGCGGGGAGCAGGCCGTTCATTGGCCTGAAGCGGCTGACGCGCCTCGGATCGCATAATCGCGGCGCAGCCGTGAAAGCAAGCTTTCACGGTCTGCCCAGCGGCGAGCGATCCAAAAAAATCTTTTGAAGTATCTTGACATATTCCGCGAACCGTCGAAGGCCACCGGGCTTCGGCTTATCGAAAACTCAAAGTTAAGAATGTCGGCGACCTTCAGCAGTTGCTGTCGGCACTGGAGACAGAGGAACGCTAACAAGAGCGCTCCTTAAAGGAGATGCGTCAGACAAAATTTAGATGAACTACCGAGCCCTTACGGACGCGGTAGTTCATGCGCCTACTTTTCTACAC
>CALGKS010000076.1 GCA_937930475.1 uncultured Collinsella sp.
GTCTCGTGGGCTCGGAGATGTGTATAAGAGACAGCTCTCATGGTTCACGCGGGCACTGAGCGTGCCGTACTGGTCAAAGACGTAGGCCACGCCGCCTGTCATGCCGGCGGCAAAATTCTGCCCGACCTCGCCCAGGATGAGCGCCAGACCGCCCGTCATGTACTCGCAGCCATGGTTGCCGCAACCCTCGACCACCACGGTGGCACCGGAGTTGCGCACGGCAAAACGCTGGCCGGCAAGACCGTTAATGAAGCCGCGGCCGCTCGTGGCACCAAAGAACGCAACGTTGCCCACGATGATGTTCTCGTCGAACTTGTAGGTCGCATGCGGGTTGGGACGCACCGACACCTCGCCGCCCGAAAGGCCCTTGCCAAAGTAGTCGTTGGCGTCGCCGCACACGTTGAGCGTAATGCCGCGCGGCAGGAAGGCGCCAAAGCTCTGACCGGCCGAACCATCGCAATCGACGGTGATGGAGCCGGCGGGCAGGCCCTCGGGATGTGCCTTGGTCACCGCGTTGCCCAGGATGGTGCCCACGCAGCGGTTGACGTTGGCGATATCGGCGCGGAAGCGAATCGGACGCAGGTGCGCACGGGCATCGGCCGTATAGGGCACAAACAACGTGGAGTCGAGTGTCTTGTCGAGCTCGCTGTCCGCGGCCATCTGCGGCAGGAAGTGACGACCGTCGGCGCCTGGAATATGCGCACCGAACTCGCAGGTCGCGCTTGCCAGCACAGGCGACAGGTCGAGCAGGTTGGCCTTGCGGTTGCCCGGCACCTCGATCTGGCGTAAGCATTCGGGATGGCCGACCATCTCGTCGACGGTGCGGAAGCCCAGGCTCGCCATGACCTCGCGCAGCTGCTCGGCAACAAAGAGCATAAAGTGCTCGACGTGCTCGGGCTTGCCGCGGAAGCCGCGACGCAGGCGGCAGTTTTGCGTGGCGATGCCGGCCGGGCAGGTGTCCTGCTGGCAGTCGCGCTGCATGAGGCAGCCCATGGAGATGAGCGGCATGGTCGCAAAGCCAAACTCCTCGGCGCCCAGCAAGCAGGCGACGGCAACATCGGTGCCGTCCATGAGCTTGCCGTCGGCCTCGAGCACCACGCGCGAGCGCAGGCCGTTTTGCAGCAGCGTCTGCTGGGCCTCGGCAAGGCCAAGCTCCAGCGGCAGGCCCGCATGCCAGATAGAGTCGCGCGCAGCGGCACCCGAGCCGCCATTGTGGCCGCTGATCAAGATCTTGTCGGCGGCGCCCTTGGCTACACCGGTGGCGATGGTGCCGACGCCGGCCTCGCTGACCAGCTTGACTGACACGCGCGCACCGGGGTTGGCGTTCTTAAGGTCAAAGATGAGCTCGGCCAGGTCTTCGATGGAGTAGATGTCGTGATGCGGCGGAGGCGAGATCAGGCCGATGCCGGGCGTGGACTGACGGACCTCGGCGATCCAGGGGTAGACCTTCTTGCCGGGCAGGTGGCCACCCTCGCCGGGCTTGGCGCCCTGGGCCATCTTGATCTGAATCTCGAAGGCGCTGCACAGGTAGCGACTCGTCACGCCAAAGCGCGCGCTTGCTACCTGCTTGATGGCGGAGTTCTTGGAGTCACCGTTAGCCAGCGGGGTCTCGCGGCGCGGATCCTCACCGCCCTCGCCGGAGTTGGAACGGCCGTGCAGGCGGTTCATGGCGATGGCCATGCACTCGTGTGCCTCTTTGCTGATGGAGCCGTACGACATGGCGCCGGTGTTAAAGCGGCGGACGATGTTGAGCGCGGGCTCGACCTCGTCGAGCGAAACCGGCGTGCGGCCGCTGGCATCAAAGTCGAGCAAGTCGCGCAGGCGCACGGCGCGGCCGGTGCGGCGCAGGCGGGCGCTGTACTCCTTAAAGGTGTCGTAGCTGTCCTCACGGCAGGCGGTCTGCAGCAGGTAGACGGTCTGAGGGTCGATCAGGTGATCCTCACCGCCGAGCGGGCGCCACTTGGTCAGACCCAGCGTGGGCAGCTGATCGGGAGCCGGGCTCTTAAGGATAGCGAGCGCGGCGTCATAGCGCTCGTTTTGCTCGCGCTCAACGTCCTCGACACCCATACCGCCCACACGGCTCACCGTGCCGGCGAAGTACGCGTTGACGAACTCCGGCGTAAAGCCCACGGCCTCGAAGATCTGCGCGGAGTGGTAGCTCTGCACCGTGGAGATACCCATCTTGGACATGATGGAGACGATGCCGGCGGTCGCGGCCTTGTTGTAGTTGGCAATGCCCTGCTCGGCCGTCACGTCCAGGTCGCCGCGTGCCGCCAGATCGCGGATGCACGCATGTGCGTTGTACGGATAGATGCCGCTCGCGGAGTAGCCCACCAGCGCCGCAAAGTCGTGCGGGGACACGGCGTCACCGCACTCCACCACGATGTCGGCAAAGGTACGCACGCCGGCGCGGATCAGGTGGTTGTGCACGCAGCCCACGGCGAGCAGCGACGGCACGGGTACCTCGCCTGCAGCGGCACGATCGCTCAACACCACGATGTTCACGCCGTCGCGGACCGCAGCCTCAACGTCCTCTGCAAGCTGCTTGAGCGCAGCCTGCAGCGCGCCCTCGCCGGCATCGCGGCGGTACACGGCACGGAAACGGCGGGTCTTAAAGCCCACGCGGTCGATGGCGCAGATACGCTCGAACTCCTCCTCGTTGAGCAACGGGCGCTCCAAGCGAACCAGCTGGCAGGCCGTACGGGAGTCCTCGAGCAGGTTGCCGTGGTTGCCCAGGTAGAGCGTGGTCGAGGTGACCATATGTTCGCGAAGGGCGTCGATGGGCGGGTTCGTGACCTGAGCGAACAGCTGATAGAAATAGTCGTAGAAGGAGCGCGTCTTCTTGGACAGGCAGGCCAGCGGCGCATCGATGCCCATCGAGGCAAGCGGCGCCTTGCCCTGCTGGGCCATGGGACGCACGACCTCGTCAACATCATCCCAGTGATACCCGAGCTTAGCCATGCGCACGGCGGCGGGCACCTCGGCGTCCTCGGCGGG
>CALGKS010000077.1 GCA_937930475.1 uncultured Collinsella sp.
AACGAATCGAGCGGTGATTCGTTGCCGTAATGATGGTAGTACCACCAGTAGCAGGGGTAATTGTCGTAGAAACCGTCGGCCTCGCGCACCTCGGGAGGCACCGCCTCGGCAAGCTGACGCAGGACTTCCTTCGAAACGCCCAGCGCCACACCCATCACCAGAAGTTTATTCCACAGGACCAGATCGCCCGGGACGGCTTCCTTTAGGCGCGTGAAGTCCTCGAGCCAATGCTTGAGCGCCTTGCAACGGGCCGCTACCTCGGCACCTTCCGGCGTAAAGCGGCGGAACGTAAGGCCCACGCCAATACCCACCAGCACAATCGGCACCGAGATAACCGCGGCGATAATGTTCGCCTGTGCGCCGTCGGTAAAGAAAATGGATCCCATGGGAACAAAGGCGATCAGAATACCAAGAACCAGGCAGAACACCATTGCGACAATGCCGTCCGAGGCAACGTACTCGCTATCGGCCAACTTGCCCTTAACGGTGTTCTGATAGTCCTCGAGCTTGTCGCCCACGGGCGTAGCGTGCTGTTTGACGTAGTGCTGCAGCTCGTCAAACGTGCGCGAGCGATCGCCGTTCTCGTCGGGCTTAGCACCGGCAAAGAAGACCTTGAGCACCATGCGGTCAATGCCCTTGGTGGACTTCCAGCCCGCATCGCTCACCGTCACGCGGTAGGTCTGCTCCTCTTTCTCGCGCCCCAGCAGGCCCTTCTTAGCCTTAGTCACGGTCGCCTGCTCCAGCTTGATCACACGGTCGTCAGTGAGCTTCATGAGCGTGGCGATATATGCCTGATCGGGCACCTCGTTCCAGCTCATGAGGGCCGAAAGCACGGCGGGATGGTCGGCCGAAGGCACATCGCGGAAATATTCGTCCTGGAAAAGCGGCTTGGGCTTGCGGCGACGCAGCTTGAGCACAACGATTGTGCCGGTAAAGGCCACCGCCGCGACAACACTTAGCACGGCAAGTGCATTGGCAATCATGCGAGCGTGAGCGCGGCGGGCGTTAGCCTCGTCGGCCCATTCTTTCTCTTCGCTCAGGATCGTTGACATGCGCTCCTCACTTGAAGCGGAAAGCCATGGCACCCAGTCGCTGGGGAAGGCGATGCGCGCCTCGGCGAATTCGCCCTGATGCACGCAGGGAATGGTATAGGTGACCATGGGCTCGTCCTCATCGAGTGACACATCGCCCGTCAGCGGACCGTGTCCCCATGCGCGAAAGTTATCGCCCTTGACGGCCGCCGTCCCGGCAGCAGCATTTGCGAAGTACACTTCCATCTCGACATCGTCGGAATCCGCAGACCAGCCGTCACCCACAAATTTCCAATAGAGCTCGGCGGTGTCGGCCCAGTTCATAACCGCACCAGTCATGGTGTAGCTCACGTAGAAGATCACGCTGTCGCCGCTCTCGTGGGGGCTAAAAACCTTGATCTTTACGCCGCCGTCGGACTGCTCAACCATATAGACACCGTCGTCGCCTTTGTTTGCGCTATCGACCTTGTTAAACGCGGTGTCGTCTTCCTCGACGCTCAGCACATTGACGCCCGCCGCGCCTCCCTGCTGATTGGTGCCCGTATTGATATCCCAATATACGCCGTTGATGTCGTCGTCGAAATCGAACTGGCGTCCCTCGACAACGGTCAGCGATCCATCGGCCTCAACCGTGGCGCCGATGTAGGTTTGGCTCATGGAGTAGCCGTCGGCGTGTGCGGCGGCAGGCAGCAGCAACAACGCAAGCGCGACGAGTGCGCAGACGGAAGCGAATCGCGCGAATAGGCGGCGCTGCCGACAGGTCTTGGCAACGGGGGCGTTCATAGGCACATCCTTTGTCTGTGATACCAACAGCGTCATTGTCCCACGTTTACGGGCGCACATGACGAATATCTAGGCGACCGGAGCGCCAAACGGGATGAAAGTCACGCCCGCCGCCAGCAGCTAGTCATTGGGTAGTCATTGGGGACGTTCTTAAATGACTAGTCGTTAGGGACACTCTTTGGCATGGCATGCGCCAACGATAGATACCACTTCACAGCTCCGTCACAGGTGTAGCGGCTTTGTGTTGCTGCGACGCGCTCTGATTGAGCCCGCGGGCAAGGGGCATAAAACAGTTGAGCGAAAGCGGTTTGCCCCTTTGCCGTTCGCTCGAGGATCATGTCCCCCTTTTCCGCGGAAACCCCGGCAGTTGCGAAGAGCTGCCGGGGTTTCTGTCGTTTAAGGGGCTGGGCTGGCGG
>CALGKS010000078.1 GCA_937930475.1 uncultured Collinsella sp.
TAATAGATCAGGGCGGCAAAGAGGCCGAACGGCACATCTTTGGCGTGCCGCTTGATGAGATCAATCTGGCTCTTCTCCGGCGCCATCCGCTGGAAGACCCCGCTGTGGCGGAGGTTCTACACCTGCCTCGTGGTGCTGTGCTGCGGCCTGAGCCTGTTCGTCCTCGCACCGAGCCTGTGGGTGATTGGCGCAATCTACCTGGCGGCTGGCCTGTGCCAGGCGCCGACTTTCGTCAACGGCAACGAGATCGTGATGCACCTGGTGTCGCCCATGCGCTTTACCGAGGCTGTCGCGTGGACGGGGACCCTCTGCGCCATCGGCTCGTCGTGCGGCTCTGCCATCGCCGGGCCGTTCATCGACGCGTACGGGCACACCGGTGGGTTCGCGACTGTCGCCGTCCTCGCCGTCGTGACGCTCGGCATCGCGCTCGTCGGTCTCAAGCAAATTAAGTCCTCGACCACGAAGGCCGTTCAGGCGTAGCATCTAATGCAGTATCGATTTGGTATCAGAACGATTCAACCAGAGATATTTGAAGCAATTCAGGCCGAAAAGAAGCCTCTGTATATCTCATCCCACTGCTCTCGTCCGGAGGTTGGAACATACTGTGACCAAGGTCTCCCGTTGCATCCTGGCCGAGAAGGCGACGATGGTGGTCGACCACATCGCGTACCGCAAGCTCGATGAGCGGTACGACTCCACCATCTTCGCCGAGCGCATACCCGGCAACGTCGGCCGCGCGCTGGAGACGAGCCGCTGCATCCAGGACTACGTGTTCTGGGATTCCGAGGGCGAGCGCTGTGACGTGGTGCACAGCTACGAGGATTTGCTGACGGTGATCCAGGGAACAGATTAGGTTCTGGCTCGCGTTAATTTTCGATTGGGGCGTTGGGATGCACACGTAGGGGAGGAAAACCGTTCTTACTGTTACAGATTGAGATGAATCAGGAGGCCGCCGCGAATTGTCTTGATCTGTAACAGATAGGGGCGGGAAAGACCTCTTACTGTTACAGATCAAGACGGAAGGTTGAGGGTCCGTCCATTTATCTCAATCTGTAACAGTTAGAAGGGAAATGTCGGTCTAGATGTTACAGATTGAGACAATGATGATCGGGACACAGGTGCACGCCTTGCATCCACAGTTGGAACGACACAATTCTCACCGTCATCTAATCATACGCGGGTGCCGAAGAACCCTCCCGAATCCGCATCCAGCGCTCCAATGGAGCTTGGCAGTGAAGAGTAAAATAGAGCTATTGCTGCACAATTCGCCTCTGTCATGGTTGTTGAGACCTCGAGGTGACCGAGCCTGAAAGGCATCAACAATGAGCACCATAGCCGACATCCTCAACCGCATCGACTCGGGCGACTACGCGATGCCGCAGTTCCAGCGCGGCTACGTGTGGAACCGCGCACAGGTGCGCAAACTCATGACGTCGCTGTACAAGGGCTATCCGGTGGGCACGATGCTCTTGTGGCAAACTCCCGTGGAAGACGCGGACATCAAGGGTGAGAAGGTCATCGGGCAGGGTGTCGTCAACCTCATTCTCGACGGCCAGCAGCGCATGACGTCGCTCTACGGCATCATGCGTGGCAAGGAACCACCCTTCTTCGAGGGCGACCGGCGTGCCTTCACCGACCTCATGTTCAACATCGACGAGGAGGTCTTCGAGTTCAAGGCCCCCAAGATGAAGGGCGACCCCATGTGGGTCTCGGTAACCGAGGTGTTCGTAAAGGGCGCCGGCGTGGTCGCGGATGCGCTGGACGACGCGGAGAAGCTGAGCCATGCTGGCTATCGCATCGTTGTTAAGCGGCTCACCAACTTGGAGAGCATCACAAAGACTGAGATTCTATCCCAGACCGTAACCGGACCCGACAAGACCGTCGACGTCGTCGTGGACATCTTCAACAGCGTGAACTCCGGCGGCACGAAGCTCAGCAAGGGCGACCTCACGCTCGCCAAGATCTGCGCGGAATGGCCCGCCATGCGCGATGAGATGCAAAAGGCTCTCGACGGCTTCTCGGCCAAGGGATACGACTTCACACGCGACTGGCTGCTGCGCTGCCTGACCGTCCACCTCGCGAAGTCGGCATACTTCTCCACTCTCGACGGCTTCTCCGTGTCGGAGATTCAAAAGGGGCTCAAGGAGACCGTCCAGCTCGTGGGCACCTGCCTCGACCATATCGCGGGCAGACTCGGACTCGACCACACCCGCGTCCTCGGCAGCCCCTTTTCCATCGCCACGATGATTGCGGTCATAGACCAGAAGGGAGGCGAGCTTACCTCGGCCGAGTGGGACCGCCTACTCTACTGGCATGTCCACGTCTTCCTCTGGGGGCGCTACGCAGGCTCCACCGAGAGTGTGCTTGCCCAGGATATAAACGCCGTCAAGAGTGGCGAGGGGATCGCCGGACTGCTCAGGCTCATAAAGACGAACAGGCCCGACCTAAGCCTTCACCCCGACGACTTCTGGGGGTGGAGCACGGGAGCGCGCCTCTACCCGCTCATGTATCTTCTCGCCCGCATGGGGCATGCTCGCGACTGGGGCAGCGGAATCGAGCTCAACTCTCACCTTCTCGGCAAGAACTCGACGCTCGACGTGCACCACATCTTCCCCAAGAAGGTGCTCTACGCCGCCGACCGCAACAAGTCGATGGTGAACCAGCTCGCCAACTACGCCTTCTTAACCAAGGGGACAAACCTGGAGATCTCGGACAAGCTCCCCTCGGACTACCTGCCGGGCTACGTCGCCACAAATCCCGGAGCGGTCGAATCTCACGCCGTGCCGACCGACGACCCTTCCCTCTGGGAAATCGGGAACTACGAGGCCTTCCTCGCCCGGAGGCGCGAGCTTCTCTCCGAGAAGGCCAACGCGATTCTATCTGCCCTCTACAATGGAAAAGACCTAGGTGAGCTGCCTGCCGCCTTCAAACAGCCGGGTGCCGCGAGCGTCCTCGATCACGATGACGAGGCCCTCACCGGGCTCTCGGACTGGTTGACGGAGAGGGGTTACGGGCGCGGGGCGGCGAACTTCGGGGTGAGCGGCACGTCTAAGACCGTGATCGTTGACCTTGCATGGCCGGACGGCTTGCAGACCGGCCTCGGCGAACCGGTCGCCCTCATGGTCGATAGGGAGCCCGAGGAGCGCTCTTTCGTGACCAAGCTCGGATACCATGTGTTCGAGACACCCGATGACTTGATGGCCTTTGTTGTAAACGATGAGGCATAAGAGAGCTTCATGAAAGATCTCGACAAATACCGGGGCTGCCTCGTGGGCGGGGCCGCAGGCGACGCGCTTGGATACGCCGTGGAATTCTGGGACGAGGAGCACATCTTCTCCCGCTATGGTGAGCGCGGCATAACCGAATACGAACTCGATGCCAAAGGCGTGGCGCACTTCTCCGACGATACGCAGATGACTCTCTTCACAGCAAACGGCCTGCTCTTAGGTACCACGCGTGGGATGACGCGCGGCATTATGGGGCCGTATGAAAGTTATGTCGGCTACTGCTACGGAGACTGGTACCGCACGCAGACCGAGAGGTATCCGCTCGACGAAGGGCGGAGTAGCGTCTACCACTACTCGTGGCTCGTCGGCGTGCCCGAGTTCTTCGAGCAGCGCGCGCCGGGGAACACGTGCCTCTCCGCCTGCGCGGAGGGGTGCGAGGGGACGACCGAGCGCCCCGTCAACAGCAGCAAGGGCTGTGGCGGCGTGATGCGCGTGGCTCCGGCAGGGCTCTACCTTGACCCTGAAGATGGCACCCACTGCAGCGGCTATGCCGACGCCCTTCGGCTTGGCGCGGAGTGTGCTGCCCTCACGCACGGCCACGCGTTGGGCTGGCTGCCCGCCGGAGCGCTCGCGGTGATTGTGAGCATGCTGACGCACAAGCCAGGTTGCAGCGTGCGCGAAGCTGTCATGGGTGCGTTGGGCGCGCTTCCCGAAGCCTATCCGAATGCTAAACATGTGAAGGAACTGCAAGGCCTTCTTATGCACGCGCTGCGTCTCGCCAACTCCTCCAAGGTCGACCTTGACTGCATCCACGAGCTCGGCGAGGGATGGGTGGCCGAGGAGACGCTGGCCATAGCCGTATTCTGTGCACTGCGACACGAGCACGACTTCGAGGCGGGGATCGTTGCTGCCGTGAACCACAACGGTGACTCGGACTCCACCGGCGCGGTGTGCGGCAACATTCTCGGGGCGAGACTGGGCTTTAGCGGAATCCCTGCGAAGTACACCGAGCGCCTCGAGTTGTTGGACGTAATTGAGGGCTTCGCGGACGACCTCTACCACGACTGCCAGATTGACGAGTGCACAGGCTCAGCTGATGGCATCTGGGAGCACAAGTACATTTATAACGACTACGCCGAGTGGGTGGTTACCCAAAAATCGGCAGGATCACGTCCTAGCCTCTGAGAGTTGGCAACGTTCACGATGGCGTTCGTGCGAAGCCGCGTGATATCCCCGCGCCACAGCAAGAGTCCGCCTACGGATTCCGCTTTACGTGCCTCGGCGATTCCGCGCTCCTGCAGGCGTCCCTGCAAGTAAGCGTCCTCGATGCGCAGGTACTCATCGGAGATTTCCGTAGGCGGGCGCACGTTCACGAGCGAGCGATAGAGCCGATAGAGACCCTCGCCCACGTGGGCATCGGAGCCCGTGCGCTCGGCCTCGTCGACCATGGCGATGACGTAGTCGGCGTAGGAGATGGACGAGACGCCGTGAGCTCCTGATCGGGACAACTATGAAATGTCTCGATCTATAACAGGCAGGGGAGGAAAACCGTTCTTACTGTTACAGATTGAGATGAATCAAGAAGCCGCCGAAAACCATCGTCTGCAACATATATAAGTGCGAATGGGTCCGTCACGGAGACGTAGTCAATAAGAATACTCCACCACACCAAAGTATTACCTTGGGAAACGTCGCCACAACGACCAAATCCACCGTCCTTCATATCCAAACTCAATAAAACCGCAGGTCACGGCTATATAGATACGCCCGGCACCGTGTATCTAGAGGTTTTCGTTGACAGCCCCCAAG
>CALGKS010000079.1 GCA_937930475.1 uncultured Collinsella sp.
GTGCTACGCTCGGCAGTAGCAGCTGTCCCACCATGAGCGCACACGCGCCGACACTGGCGATCTTCACACCCACGCAACGCCAAGTTCCGTGAACGAGCGAGCAGGCGCGTTTGCGCTGAGTCTGCTCAGCAAAATGTTGTCCTTGCATGTCGTCCTCCTTCATCGAGGGTTGTTTCCATGGCACCACGATGCGGCAAACCGGGCGCCGCGCCTAGGTTCGTACATGCGAACCTGCACCTTTACCTGCGCAAATGCAAAAGCCGCCACGCGGGGACGCAAATCCCTGCGTGGCGGCTCAATCAAACGCACCGAGGCTTTATGCCCCGCTTGCCCTAGACGAAATTGCTATTCCTCGCGACGGCGCGCGGCAGCGATGCCGGCGGCTGCAACTGTCGCGCCGGCAATGCCCATGGCGGCAACGGTCAACGCGGCGCTATCGCCCGTGGCCGCAAGAGCGGAAGTCGTCGTCTTCGAAGCCGTGACGGATGCCTTGGCGGCAGCGAGCTTTACATTCACGGCCGAACCGGTCTGTGCCGAAGCTCGGCTCGGCGCCCCCGTCGTGCCCGTCGAGCCTTCGCCACCCGGCTGCGGCTTAGGAGTCGGTGCCGGATCGGGAGTAGGCATAGCACCTCCGTCGAATGCGATATGCGCGACCTTGGCGATCTTGTCCGCATCGCGATCGGCCCTCAGGACGCCTTCGCCGGGCTCGCCAATCGTCTGTCCCCAAAAATCAGCATATTCAAATCGGTTGCCCAGCGCCATGGGGCGGGCACCCAGTTTTTGGTAGTCGCGCACCACGCCATTGACAGGAAGCACGACCTTCCCGCCCTCGCCGATAACAATCATGCCGGCAGGACCGTTGGCGGTCGTGTAGTTGTCAGCGACGATTGCCCCATCGTTGCCCTCGGCAACAACGGAGCCGTTTTTAATTTGGATGCTTCCGCCCTCGACCGCACTCCCCGAGCTGGTATGCAGACCATACGTGTCCTTGGAATACCGATCTTTCGAGGCGCTGGCAATCGCAGTCACAAACGTGTTCTTTCCATCGATGATGATATCGGCAGTGGCATCGTTGCCCATTCCGGCCGCCTCGATACCCACGGCACCCCACATACCATTCGAAGCATCGGCAATTGCGGTCACGAGCGAATCACCTGCAATTTCGACACGCGCTGCGCCGTTGTTGACACGGGACACAATTCCCTGAGACTCCAGAGTGGATTCGGCCTTGACCGTCACCGTTGAGCCGGAGCCGATCGATACGCGGCCGCCTTTGTTGCTCTGCCCGTCATGTTCCCATGCAAACTCGCCGTCTTCCCCAGGTGCACCGTTAGTGGCATAGATGCCCGTCACGTAACCGTAATACCCGTCACCGGACCCCGCCGCGCGCCCTGCCTTCACATCGACAGTCACACCGTTTTTAATGGTCACGTCTCCGCCAAACGCAGTTATGGCCTCGGCGTTCTCGCACTCCTCGCCATTTGCATCCGTACCCGTCGCCGTCACGTTGACCGTGGCCCCGTCGACGGCGACGTCGCCACCGGTAATACCGTTACCCGCGGCCGTGATGACATCGGTCTGGCCCGTCGCGTTGAGCGTGCCGCCGCCCGTTATGGCAAGGTTGCCGCCCGAGACCTCGATGGCGCTCTGGCCAGCATCGGCCGTAACGGTGTTGGTGTTGGTCACGCCGATATTGAGATTACCCTCGGCGCTGATGCCGCCGCCGTTATAGCCGTTGAGCTGCATGTCGTCGGCGCCGTTCCAGGACCACGTGCCCGCCTCGTCGCCGGCGGCAACACCACCGTTGTACTGCGCGCCACCCACGTTGATCCAATCTGCTGCCAAGGCAACGCTTGGCAGCAGCAGCTGACCGACCATGAGCGCACACGCTCCGACGCACGCCAGCCTGGCACCCGCCCGTTTCCACGAACCGTGAACCAGCGAGCAAGTGCGCTCGCGCTGCGTTTGCTTGGCAAAATGACTTCCGTTCATAGGTGCCTCCCTCGGTCGATGGACCATACCACCACAAAGGTGCCTGTCCCCTTCGTGGTGGTCCTGTACCACCAAGATGTGCCAAATGACTCCGTATGCCTAGGTTCGCAGATGCGAACCTAGGTCTCTACCTGCGGTTTAATTCAATATGATTTCGTTGTCGTCACACGCGTCCCAGGGACGCTACAATCGAGAACACGACTATTCCGTCCACCCAAAGGACTGTCCTTGAATCTGAGTAAGCCTAAAATCAACGCGCTTTTGGCACTCGCGCTCTTCACCTTCGCCTTCCTTGCCGCCGAGTTTCGCTTCGATATCAATGTCGGACTGCTCGCCGGTGCCGAACGCGTTGTAATCGCACAGGGCTTTATTCTAGGTGCGAGCGTGCTCGGCTTTATCGGATACGCGCCGCTGCTCGGGCTCGCACAGCGCAAAGGCCACTCACTGGCAGTCGTCAACGCCGTCGCCGTCCCTATCGTCATCGTGGGCCTGACCCAAATTCAGTTCCCTACGGCCCCGCTTGCCCTCGAGATTCTGGGGTGCGTGGCGTTCTTTGGACTCGGCCTGCTGGGCGCCGCCACTCACCACGCCTTTTCGTTGGCATTCCAGGATGACCCCAAGCTCGCCACCGGTGCGGGAGCGGCATACGCCGCGGGTATCCTGATGCAGTTCGCCGTCAACCTGCTCAATTGCGGCGGTATCGCAGAGCTCGTCGTCCTTGGCGCAGCGACTATCGCCATATCCGCCCTCGGCGCTGTTCCTCAAGAGACCGCTGAGAGCCCGAACTCCCGTATCAATCCCTTTGTCGAACCTTCGCACGCCCTCGCCAAACAGGCATGCTGGAGCATCGCGCTCGTCATGATTCTTGCCTGTCTGTTCTCCACCCTCGACAACGTGGTCACACTCTCCAACGCCCACGGCACCATTGCCGTGCAGACTTGGCCGCGCCTCTTTTTGGCGGCAAGCGGCCTTGCCGCCGGTCTTATCTTTGACCTTGCCGAGCGCCGCTACATGGGACTTGTCATGCTCGGCATCGCCGTGCTCTCGACCATTTCCATCCTGGCCGTGGAGGCCGGCGCCGATCCCAACCTAGGCCTTGTCGTCTTTTACCTGAGCTCGGGCTTTTTTGTCACGTTCTTTACCGCCACCTTTACACAGCTGGCACCGCGCATGCATGCACCCGCCCTCTGGGCCGGCATGGGGCGCGCCGCAAACAATGTATGTGCATTCACTACATCGGGCATCTCGCTTGCCCTCGTGACCTCGGGCAACGTTGCCCTCATTATGATCGGCGCGCTCGTACTGCTCGTCGCCGCCTGCGCGGCATTCGTGGCAGCCGGCCTGTTCCGCCTACCCCAAACCGAGCAGGAGCGCGAGCGCGAGCAGCTGGCAGAAGAAGCACTCGCCGCCCCCACCATCGAGGAGCAACGCCAGGCCTTCATCGCCAACCACGCTCTCACCCCGCGCGAAGTCGACGTGCTCATAGCTGTAACCCAAGACGAGCGCCCGCTCAAGCAGATTGCCGAGGAGCTCGGCATCTCGATGCGCATGGTCCAGCGTCACCTGAGCTCCATCTACCAAAAGACCGACACGCAAACGCGCGCTGGTCTCACCAAGGCCTTCCCCTCGGCCTAAAACAAAAACCACCACAAAGGCCCCCTTTGCGGTGGTTTGAGCGGAGCAGAAGGCCACTCTGCCAGTTTGTCTCAGTCTGTAACAGATAGGCCCCTAAAAGCAGGCTTATTGTTACAGATCGAGACAGTAAAGGGACACGAAGCGATCCTTCGCAGCAACGACCCTCTAGTAAAGCGATGCGACATATCGGCCAAAGCCTGGCAATGCAAACTCAAAACGTCCTTGTAGAGGCTCTTCAATTACCCCAGCCTCTACCAGACGCTTTTTATACGTTGAAATCGAACCGGAACTCTTCTTAAGCCTCGCTGCCAGCTCTTGCCTGGTCGTCGTTCCAACCGGATTCATTGCACGAAGAAATTCAAGGTCCCCTCGTGAAAGTTCCGCCGCTGTTGAAGCGAAAACTCGCGATTCCAGCTCCTCTTGCGCAAGTTTCGCGCCTCGTTCGACATCCTCAATAGAAACCTCGGAGGCTTGGCGCGAAGCATTCCATGCCCGATACCCCACCAACTGGAACATAAATGGAAAACCATCGATCGCCTTGGCAGCGAGGTCGATCGCCTCATCAGAAATCGTCTTGCCGCCGTCCTCAATCGTTAGTCGAAACGCTTCTTTTACCTCAGTCGGTGAAATTGATCCCAGCGAATGTTGAGCCGCGCGACGAAGAAACGATGTCGATTTCCCCGTCAGCAGCGCCAGCACGCGAAACGGCAGCCCCGCCATAAGCAAAGCTACCTTTTTATTCTCGCTTACAAAGTGCTGGTAGGTAGTAACAAGCTCCGTCATTTGCGCAAACGATGCATCCACTTCGTCAACGGCGATAAGCACCCCGGTGTCAGTCGCTTCAAGCTGAGCAAACAAAGCGTTCATCTTAGTACGCCAGTTAGCGCCCTCAAATTCAACATCGATGTTTTCCCAGCTCATGCTTCCTACGGAGGCAATGCCGACACTGTTCACACGCCTAGAAGCGGGCTTTTCGATCAGATGGGCGGCTGATTCGTTGAGGCGCTGCAAAATGTCTTCGAGCATCCCCTCCGAGGCCGTCACATTCGCTGTAATCCAGCCCTCTTGCTGGGCGCGGTACGACAGATATGCCAAAAGCGCCGTTTTACCTGTACCACGCGCACCATAGAAAACCGAGCAAAGATTGGGATCGGAGTCGTCATTTTCAAACGCCAGCACCATATCATCGATGATTTGCTCACGGCCGGCCATATACGCCGGTACACGTCCGAACATCGGCGTGAATGGATTTGCCTGCCTGTACGCCGTCGGTGCTGCCATAAAGCCTCCCTTTAACTCATATAACTTAATTATGCCCCTACTATCTATAATTTATTTGAGTATCTTTGAGCTTTTTGAGCATCCTTGAGTTCTTTGAGCATCCTTGAGTTCTTTGAGCGATCGGCCCCGGCAGAACCAGTTGACTTTCTCTACCTAAAACAAAAACCACCACAAAGATGCACTGTCCCCTTTGTGGTGGTTTTTGATCGGTTAGCCTTCGAGCTGGGCCACTTTGTAGCGGTAGGCGGCAGCGATGACGTCTTTACAGCCCTCGCGGCCCAGCTTAGCACGGTTGACGACGATGTCTTTACCGCTCGTCATCTTCCACTTTCCGGCGCTGTAGCGCTTATAGAACGCCTCGCGCGCCTTCTGCTGCTGCTTGACCAGCTTGGCGCCCTTCTTTTTGTTAAGGCCGCGCTTCTTGCGCACAATCTCGACGCGGTCCTCAAAGGGAGCGGTCACCAATACGGCAATGTGATTGGGGTTGTTACGCAACAGGTAATCGGACAGGCGGCCTTCGATAATGCAGCTCTCGGTCTCGCCCAGATCCAAAATCACCTGGCTCATCTTTTGGAACAACTTGTCCGAGTACGAACGCGCATCGTAGCGGTCGGGCAGAAACGCCATGTTCTCCACGGCCAGGCGCTCGTCGTAAGCGGCCATCTTGTCGAGCGACTCGCCTGTGCGCAGCGAAGCACGTACCAGCAGCTCGTTATCGTACAGCGGAATCCCCAACTCGTCGGCAAGCATGCGACCAATCTCGTGGCCCTCGGCGCCAAAGTCGCGCGCGATGGTAATGACCACAGGATTCTTCTTGTTCTCCAGATCGCTCATCGCGATTCCTTTCTCTATGTGACAAAGGGGCTGTCCCTTTGCCACATTCTACGCTGCCACCATTCGCCTCTGATATGCGCGAACCAGCAGCGAGATACCAAAGTTGAGCACAAAGTACATCGCAAACACCAGGCCGTAGAGCATAAGCACCTGCGACAGGTCGATCGCGTGGGCCATCACGACGTTTGCCGTGTACATGAGCTCGGCCACGTTGATGCCCGAAAGATACGAGCTGTCCTTAATGACGGTCGTGCACTGGCTAAACAGCGCTGGGATGATCGTCTTAAACGTCTGCGGCAGAATGATGTAGCGCATGGTGGCAAAGAAGCCAAAGCCCTGGCTCTGCGCTGCCTCAAACTGGCCGCGCGGAATCGAGTTGAGGCCGCCGCGCACAATCTCGGCCATAACAGCGCTGGTAAACAGCGTAAAGGCGATGGTCGAAATCACAATGTCCAAACCCTGCACTGTAAAGTAGATAAACAGGATCCACAACAGGTTCGGCGTGCAACGGAACAGCTCGATATAGGCGCTCACCAAAATACGGAACGAGCGGGGCGCATAGCTCTTAACGAGCGCCAGCACCGTGCCAAAGATGAGCGAGAAAAAGATCGACAGCGCCGAGATCTCGATTGTCTTAACAAAGCCGCCCCAAATGTAGAGCAGGTTGGTCGCGTTGAAGATTTCCATGCGCTAGGCCTCCTCTACGTTGTCGAGCCCCAGCTCGGCCAGGCTCACACCGCGCGGACGCTCCTTTGAGCGGCGCTCGAGCCACTGCACCAGCATGGCGAGCGGAAAGCAGATGATGAAGTACATAAGGCAGCAGACGATGTATCCCTGCAGGTAGCCGTACAGACTCACGAAGTTGTCGGAACGGTACATAAGGTCGCCGCCGGCCACGAGCGCCAGCACCGACGTGTTCTTGACCAGGTTGAGCGCCTGGTTACACAGCGGAGGCAGAATGATCTTGAATGTCTGGGGCAGCACGATATACCAGTACGCCTGCGCACGGGTAAAGCCCTGGCTCTGGGCCGCCTCCATCTGACCGCGCGGAACCGCCTCGATACCAGTGCGGATGACCTCCGAAATGTAGGCCGCGTGATACAGACCCACGCCCAAGAAGCCCAGCACGAACGGCGCGATGCGCACCGGCTGGTCGGCACCGGTTATGGCCTGCAAAAACTGCGGACCGGCCATGTACATAAAGAGCACCTGCACAGGCAACGGGGTGTTCTGGTAAAACTCCACGTACACGCGGCTGATCGCACGCAGCACGCGCGAGCGAGTGGTAGAGAACACGCCCAGCAGCGTGCCCAGCACCAGCGACAGCAGCAGACCGGCAACGACCACCTGCAGCGTCACGCCAAAGCCCTCCCAGAAGGGCCCCATGTTTTGAAATGTCGTCGACCAACGGTCGGCGTCAAATAATCCTTCGAGCATTTGATTCCTTCCTTGGACGATGCGCCTATACAAGACCCCAGGTCTTGACCTCTTGGTCGAGCCAGCCATCGGCCAGACGATCGCAAATCACCTGATCGACCACGGCCGAAAGGTCGCAGCCCTTCTTGGTCGCCACGCCGTAGCCCTGCTCGCCAAACTTGACTTCGGGCTGCAGCAGCTCAACGGTCTCGTTCATGTAACCGGCCAGCGTGGAGCGGTCCATGGCAAAGACGTCGATATTGCCGGCGTCGAGCGAGCTCTTGATGATGGGGTAGCCGCTAAAGGCCCTAAACTCGGGCTTGCAGCTAAAGCCGTTGTCCTTGATCATCTGCTCAATCAGGCTCTGCGTGGTGGCGCCCTGGCTCACGCCAATGACCTTGCCGTCCAGATCCTCAATCGAGGTAAAGCCCGAACGCTTCTTGACCATGAGTCCCACGTAGTCGGTGCGGTACGGCGTCGAGAAATCCCAGCTCTTCTTGCGCTCGTCGGTGATGGTGTAGGTCGCCGCGACCACGTCAAGTTGGCCGTTATCGATCAGCGGGCCGCGCGTCTTGGGCGTTACGTCGGTAAACTCGACAAGCTCCTGGGCGCGGGCCTCCTTGTAGCTCACGCCAAAGACGGCAGCGGCGATCTGGTAGCACAAATCGACTTCCATACCCTCAAAGCGGCCCTTGGCGGTGTCGTAATAGCCATAGCCGGGAACGTCCTTCTTAACGCCGGCATTTAGATGGCCACGCGACTTGATGGCCGCAAGCTTGGACCCCTTGTCGGAGCCCTCGCCGCTGGTGGAGTTGCCGCAACCGGTAAGCGCGGTCCCCGTCAGCGCAAGCATGCCGGCGCCAGCCAGCTGCAAAAAACGGCGGCGCGTCACGGCCGCCCTCGTCATATCCGTCATGTCCACCACCGCGCCTAGTGCAGAATCTTGGACAGGAACTCGCGGCAGCGCGGGTTCTCGGGGTTATCGAAGAAGTGCTCGGGCGTGCCCTCCTCCAGAATGCGGCCGTCCTCCATAAAGATGACGCGGTCGGCCACCTGGCGCGCAAAGCCCATCTCGTGCGTCACGCAGATCATGGTGATGTCCTCCTGCGCAAGCTCAATCATAACGTCCAGAACCTCCTGGACCATCTCGGGGTCGAGCGCCGAGGTCGGCTCGTCAAACAGGATGATGGGCTGCTTGGTGCACAGGGCACGGGCGATGGCGATGCGCTGCTGCTGACCACCCGAGAGATTCTGCGGATACTCGCCGGCCTTATGCGCCATGCCGACGCGCTTGAGCGCGGCGATGGCGATCTCGGTCGCCTCCTCCTTGCTCTTCTTTTGCAGCTTGATGGGCGCGAGCGTCAGATTACCCAGCACCGTCATGTTGGGATACAGGTTGAACTGCTGAAACACCATGGAGCTATACTTGCGAGCCATCTCCAGGTGATTCTTTTTGGTGAGCGGCGTACCGTCGATGACGACCTCGCCCGACGTGGGCTCCTCCAGATAATCGACGCAACGGATGAGCGTCGACTTACCCGAGCCGGAAGGCCCGATCATTACGAGCTTCTCGCCGCGTTTGACGGTGAGGTTGATATCTTTGAGCACATGCAGGTCGCCAAAGTACTTGTTGAGATG
>CALGKS010000080.1 GCA_937930475.1 uncultured Collinsella sp.
GCCATTAGCGTGTTGGGAGGCTGTCTGCCACGTATTCGCGCCGTCTCAAAAACTGGTTTGTGGTGCGATGCGGCTTGTGGGGCGGGCGGGGGTCGGTCCGTGGTAGACTATCGAACAACGTTTATTAATCGCGCGGTATCGTTGCCGCGAGAAGGGGTTGCGCCATGCAGGAGCTTGAGGATCGTATTCGCCATGACGGCATCGTAAAGGCCGGTAACGTCCTTAAGGTTGATGCCTTCCTCAACCACCAGTGCGACGTTGAGCTGTTCGACCACATGGGCGCCGAGTGGGCCCGTCTGTTCAAGGGTGTCGAGATCAACAAGATCCTGACGATTGAGGCTTCGGGCATTGGCATGGCCTGCATCGCAGCTCAGCATTTTGGCGGCGTGCCGGTGGTCTTTGCCAAGAAGGCCCAGTCCATTAACCTCGACGGCGAGCAGTATGCTACGACCATCTACTCCTTTACCAAACAGAAGGAGTACCCGGTTATCGTGGGCAAGCGTTTCCTGTCCGAGGGCGATAAGGTCCTGATTATCGACGACTTCCTGGCCAACGGCTGCGCTCTTGAGGGTCTTATCAAGATCTGCGAGGCCGCGGGCGCCGAGGTGTCCGGTATTGGCATTGCCGTGGAGAAGGGCTTCCAGGGCGGTGGCGATAAGCTCCGCGAGCGCGGCTTCCGCGTCGAGAGCCTGGCCCGTATCGCCGATATGGACTGCGAGACCGGCGAGATCACCTTCGCCTAAGCGCGCAACACAAGCGATTGGTATTCGATGTGACAAAGGGACTTTCCCTTTGTCACATTTTTTGTATGAGGGGAGGTGTTGATATGGATGAGAACAAGATGGGACGGCGTGAGTATGCGCGCTATGCCGAGATGTCGGCCGAGGAGTTGGCGCGCGATTGCGAGGTGCAGGTGTTTCGCGCGACGGGTCCGGGCGGACAAGGCGTCAACACGACGGACTCGGCGGTGCGCATGAAGCATGGGCCCACGGGGATTGTCGTGACGGCGCGCGAGAGCCGTAGTCAGTTTCAGAATCGCAGCTGCTGTCTGCGTAAGCTGCGCGCTGAGCTTGAGCGTCGCGGGCGTCCACCGCGCCGTCGCGTCAAGACCAAAGTGCCACAGCGCTCTCGCCAGCGCAGGCTCAACGATAAGCACTTCAACGCGATTAAAAAGGCCAACCGTCGCAAGCCGGGCGGGGAGGAATGATCTTCTCAATAAGTTGCGGTGAAATAGGGACTGTTTTGCGGCTTTGGCTGCATAAACAGTCCCTATTTCACCGCAACTTAGGTGAAGCTAGCGGGTTGGGTGCCAGACCTCGAGGACGGCGGGAAGGATATCCACCTCGATGCGCGAGGCGACAACGGGCTCGCCATCGGCCTGGATGGGGTAGTCGGGCTCCTCAAAGGTGAGCTCGGCATGGCGGCAGCGGCGCATGCGAATCGGCGGCAGTTTGGTATGGTGGCCGTCTTTGGCCGAAAGGAACATGGGCAGGGCAACCGCGCGTGGGACGGGGCCGCAGGCGTAGCAGACGTCGAGTATGCCATCGCAGGAATCGGCATCGGGACAGATGCGATAGCCCGAGCCATAGGTGGGGCCCAGCTGAATTGCCATGATGATCGCCCTCACGCGCTCGGCGGGCGCGCCGTCAAAGCTGACTGTCATGGGGTAGTTGCGATAGCGTAGGCCAAACTGCTCAAGTCCCGAGAGAGTGTAGAGCGGCGCGCCCGTCAAGCCGGTCTTTTTGCGCAGCTCGGTGGTGCCCAGGCCGATGGCGGCATCGATGCCGACCGAAAGCGTCTGGTCATAATACTCGACCGTCGCCTCGCCGCTACCGCTTGCGGGGTTCCATGAGCGAATGCGCCCGATGTCCTGACGTTGCAGCTCGCAGGTGAGTAGCGCGCCAAAATCCTTGCCGGAGAAATCGTCGATACCGAGCGTCTGGGCAAAATCGTTGCCGGAGCCCACGGGCAGGACGGCAAGAGCGGGGCGGGCGTCCTCCTTTTGCGTCATTAGCCCGTTGACGACCTCGTGAATCACGCCGTCGCCGCCAAGGGCGATAACGGTGCGATAGCCCTGAGCCTGCGCGGCCAGCTTCTTGGCGTGTCCTATACGCTCGGTCAACACCAGGTCAAACTGGGATGCGCGTGCAGTCATGTCCAAAAAGCGTTGCAGGCGCTCGGCAACTTCACGTGCCGCACCCGACTGGGCGGCTGGGTTGGCGATGATGAGCGTGCGACCAAAATCAGTTGCGTGCATGTGGCGACTCCCGGCGTGTGACATGACAGTGCGGTCGCGCTCAGGTCGGATTGCCCCCGATTGTGGCTGCACGGCGATTATTACATCTACTCTATCAGGTCGTTGTGGCGCTCGATAGCATCCGCTACCGTACCGCCCTCATCCACAATAAGCGAGCGGCGCTTAGGTGAGATGATGCGCTGGGCGGAGTACACGCCGCGGTGTCCACCGGTTAGGTAGCTGATAAAGGCCACGATGACAAAGAACCCGGCGGCCGTGCCGTGGAACAGGTCGATGGCCATCATGCAGGTGGTGATGGGCACGTTGAGGCCGGCGCAGAACACGCCGAGCATGCCGAGAGCCGCCAGAAAACTGGGGTCAAGCCCGGTAAGGCAACCGATCCAGCCGCCAAGCGCAGCTCCGATGCCAAACAACGGTGTGACCTCGCCACCTTGGAAACCAGCGCCCAGGGTGAGCGCCGTCACGACCAACTTGATGGCGGCGTCGGCGAGGGTCGTGTTGCCGGCGAAACCGGCGCCCGAGAGCCAAGTGGCAAGGCCGGCGTACTTCCAGGCATCGAGTACCGCGTAAGCCGCGAGCACCACGAGTGCGCCTACGAGCGCGCGGACAAGGTAGTTGGTGATAAAGCGGCCGTAGAGGCTCTTGACAGTTCGAACCGACCAGGCAAAGAGTCGCGCCGTCAGACCAAAGACAATGGCACTGACGACGACGATGGCAACCGTTCGGGGCGTCATATCGGGAACGCTGGCGATGACGTTCGCCTCGTACTCGGTGCCGAGGGCAAGCGACGTAAAGTATCCGGTAAACGAGGCGACGAGGCAGTAGATGCCGGCGGTGTAGTCGATCTTGCCGATAAAGCACATCTCCATGCCAAAGAACGCTCCGGCAAGGGGAGAGCCGAATACGGCGCCAAAGGCAGATGAGATGCCAGCGAGCATGAGGTCGTGATGGTCATGCTTTTTGAGGTGGGCGAGGTTCGAGATGTTGCTGGCGATGGTGCCACCAATCTGTACCGCAGCGCCCTCGCGTCCGGCCGAGCCGCCTGTCAGGTGCGTAAGTGTGGAGCAGACAAAGGTGAGGACGGCCATGCGGGCATGGATGAGGCGGGTGCCCAGGGCAGAGTCGATGACCAGGTTGTTACCGCGTTTGGCGGCAAGGCCGTGGTTCTTATACACCCATGCGGTGGCGACACCCACGGCGGGGAGCAGGGCGTAGATCCACGCATGGTGCTCGCGATACTCGGTCGCGATGTTCAGCGAGGCCAAAAACGCCCAGGCAGCAACGCCCATAGCGAGCGAAACGATCATGACGAGCGCGAGCAGCTTGGCACTCGCGAGCAGGTTGCGGGCGTTACGGCGCGTGTCGGCAGCCAAGAGATGCTCGGAGCGGGTGAGTTGTTGCCTGCCGGCCAAAATGACGTCGTTGAGGGAGAAGAAGCCTCCCTCATCGAGCGGCAGGGAGTTGTCTTGCTCTTCGCTTTCGCTGTCTGATGTGTCGGTAAAAGCCATGGTGTCCTCTTCTTTGGTTGCAACGCAAGCATTATAAAACGCGGCAAACGCAACGAGTCGGTGGGTTGGTTTCCATTCTGTTTCGCGGCTTACAGCCGACAGGCGTATTCGCGAGTACAAGCCGTGACGCGGTCGTGCGGCGGGGGATTATACTGAGACAAACATAAAGAATCGGCGCCCCTGTTGTGCGCCGTAGCAGTAAGAGGTGCTTATGGCAGAAAAGCTCATTCCCTGTCTCTTATACACATCTCCGAGCCCACGAGACCGTACTAGATCTCGT
>CALGKS010000081.1 GCA_937930475.1 uncultured Collinsella sp.
GTGAGCATCCTGGCCGTCCCGTGCCATCGCGACGAGATCCCGGCGCACGACATTGCGGCCGCGCTGGCCACGCGCTTTGGCGTGCCGGTGACCGCGAGCACGGGTTTTCATGTTGAGCAGGCGAGCAAGGACGACCTGCAGCGCGTGCTCGACACCACCAAGGAGCTCATCGCCGCGCTCAAAGAAACCGCGGCTCGCATCTTGCGTGCCGGCTGGGATGAGGGTGGCGCGGGCGCCGAGGTCGTAGCGGTCGATGCTGCGACCGGCGAGGCACTTGGCCCCGTCGATCGCATCGATGCCCATGCCGGCGAGGGCATTCTGCATCAGGCATTTCTGACGCTTTTGGTTGAGGGTCGGGGCGAAGACGCGCGCCTGCTGCTCTGTCGCCGCAGTCCGCTCAAGCGCCTGTGGGGCGGGGTGCTGGCCGATAGCTGCGCCGGCCATCCGCTCCCCGGGGAAGATGTCGCGGCTGCCACGGCGCGTCGCATCAACGAGGAGCTCGGCATTACGCGCGAGCCCGATCAGCTCAAGCACCTCGGTCACGTGGTGTACCGCGAGGACCACGGCGACGGCCGCTGCGAGTGCGAATGGTGCGAGGTGTTCGCGGCCCATGTTGAGCCGGGCGAGCTGTGCATCAACCAAGAGGAAATCTCGGAGGTGCGCCGCGTGGCCCCGCCCGAGCTCGACGGCTATCTGCAGGGTCGCCCCGAGCAGCTGGCCCCCTGGCTCCGCGAGGCCCTCGAGGCCCCCTCCATTCGCGTCGCCCTCCAGATGTGACAAAGGGGCAGTCCGTTTGTCACATTCCATGCCTTAGAAACTTGCAAATTCTGCAAGTTTCTAAGGTAAAATCTTATAAACTTGCAAAAAATGCAAGTTTATAAGATTTCATGTCTGGTCGGGCGCTAGGGAGACTCTATGGATATCGTTCGCCGAAGCCGTTATCTTGATCGACTCATTGCTTTTCAGGATACCGACCTCATCAAAATCGTGACGGGCATACGCCGTTGTGGCAAATCAACGTTATTGGACATGATGAGGGACTATCTGGCGCAACAGGGGGTGCCAGCCGAGCGTTTGCTGACCTTTAAGATGGAATCTCTAGAGTACGCGGGAATTACGGATTATCTGACGTTTTATCGTATGGTTCGGGAGCGCATCGACGGCATCGATCATCCCTACCTGTTCTTTGACGAGCTCCAGAATGTCGAAGGTTGGGAAAAGGCGGTCAACTCGCTCCGAGTGGATTTGCCGTGCGATATCTATGTCACGGGCTCCAATGCCTTTTTGCTATCGAGCGAGCTCGCAACGCTTATCTCGGGCCGATATGTCGAGGTCAAGATGCAGCCTCTCACGTTTGGCGAGTATCTTGATTTTCGCTCGATTGATGCGGTCGCCGCTGAAGGGCTTGGTGAGAGGGTTGAGCTCGTTTCCAAGACGGGCGATCGCCTTAATTCAAATACCGTGCTTGAGCAGTACATAACCTACGGCGGCATGCCGTTTCTGGCCCATGATGAGCCGAGACGTGAGCTGTGTCGCGACTATATCCGTAGCCTCTACCAGACGATCGTCGCGCGCGATATCCTGTCGCGTGCGACGCGTAGGGGTCGCGGAGCTATCACCAAGCGCGATGTTCTCGAGCGGCTCTGTGCGTATCTGGCAGACAACATCTCCAACCAAACCTCGGTCAACAAAATCGTAGGGACGCTCAACGAATCGGCAGGCGGTAAGACCAACGCATCGACGGTGTCGGCATATATTGACGCTCTGGAAGAGACGTACCTGTTTACCAAAGTAAAAAGGTATGACATCAAGGGGCGGGAGCTTCTTAAGACAGGCGGTAAATATTACATAGCTGATACGGGAATTCGCAGCTATCTTGACGGATATAGAGGTAGCGATAGCGGAAGGATGCTCGAGAACGTTATCTACAACCAGCTTGTATTTGAAGGATACGAAGTGTTTTGCGGCCATCTGCGCGCGGGGGAAATCGACTTTGTCGCAATCGGCGAGGGATCGGACCGCAAATATATCCAGGTTACCGAACGGATCGATGCCGAGGCGACGAGAGAACGCGAGCTGCGACCGCTCAAGCTAAGCACGCTAGGAAAAATTCCTGATTCGTATGAGAAGATTCTGATTGTCAGGGATGGCGACCATCCAACGGACATCGATGGCATCAGAATCGTGGGGGCAGTCGACTTCTTGTTGAGAAATAAGATTACCCGCGGCTAAACGCAAACAGATTCGTTTCGATGCGACAAAGGAGCAGTCCTTTTTCGCATTCCGTGCGAGCCCTCGTGCCGTCTGAGGGTATAAAGCTAGCAAGTGTTTATTTGCGAGGCCTAAGGGGCGCCCCGTATGGATATCGATAACTTTGAATGGTGGTATAGCGAGGGCGAGGCTCCGGACGAAGAGTGGGACGAGCCCGCGCCGCGTGACGTGTCGAGCGACGAGGCTGATGCCGTTGCTGGCGCCGAGGACGTCGAGCCGGACTCTGCCCCCGATCCCGCCGAACCCCTAACCTTCGAACAAGCCTGGGCCCAGGCCTGTCTCT
>CALGKS010000082.1 GCA_937930475.1 uncultured Collinsella sp.
GACGACGCCGCGACGCTGGCGCTCAAGTACGGTCCGGTGTACGAGGAGCTGCGCGACGAGTTGGACGGCAGCTACTTTGAGGATCTGCTGCGCGAGCTGGTACTGGAGAACGACCACATGGCGCTCGTCGAGCTGGTGCCGGTGGACGCCGCCGAGGGCGCTGAGAGTGCCGAGGCCGCGGAGCTTGCAGCCAAGCGCGACGCCATGACTGATGCCGAGCTGACCGATGTGGTCGAGCGCACGGCCGCGCTGCGCGCTGCACAGGAGGCCGAGGACACGCCCGAGGCCAAGGCCACGCTGCCGCGCCTGCGCGTGTCCGACATTGGCGAGGCACGCCCCGAGCCGTCGCTCGTCGTGGACACGACCGCGCCTATTCCCTGCCTGCGCCACGGCATCCCCACCAACCGCTTAGCCTACGCAATGCAGTATTTCGACCTGAGCTGCGTCTCGTTTGAGGACCTGCCCTATGTAACGCTACTATGCCGCCTGCTTAAGCAGCTGCCCACGCGCGAGCACTCGGCCGAGGAACTCGACAACTTGCTCGCCGGCAAGCTGGGCTTTTTGAGCTTTACGACCGAGGTCATGACGCAACCCGACGTGGACGGCGTACGCCCCTACCTGCTGGTGAGCGCCGGCGCCCTGTCCGAGAAGATCGATGCGCTGGCGAGTCTGCCGCGCGAGGTGTGGTCGAGCACGCTTTTGGCAGACGCCGACGCCGACCGTGTGCACGGCGTACTCACGCAAATTCGCATTGGCCTTGAGCAGGGCTTCATTAACAACGGCCACTCGGCGGCGCTCGGCCGCGCGATGAGCTACAGCTCGCCTTCGGCCGTGGTGCGCGAGCAGCTCTCGGGCGTGGACTTCTACCTGTTCCTGCGCGATCTGCTCGAGCACTTTGACGAGCGCTTGGACGGGCTGCGCGCCAAGCTTGCCGAGCTGGCGGGCCGCATCTTTGTGGCCGATGGCTGCCTGGCGAGCTTTACCGGCAGCGACGAGGACTTCGATGCGTACTGGGATGCCGCGGGCGACCTGGGGCTTAGTGCCGGCGACGGCGCCGATGCCGGCCGCGGCGCGCTCGTGGTGCCGGCGC
>CALGKS010000083.1 GCA_937930475.1 uncultured Collinsella sp.
CCCTGCTCGCCCCAGTACTGCTGGAGGCGCAGGATGATGTCTTGGAAGGAAAGCGGTGAAGCGTTCATGCCTCTAATATCCCCTCGTCGAAGCGATTACACGGTTAGGTACTATAGCGGTTTTTATTCGATAGCGCCGATGCGGTTGAGCGGCCAGTAGCGCACAAGTGCCACGGCGATCAAGTCGGAGCGGTCGACCGGGCCAAAGTAGCGGGAGTCAGCAGAGTTCTCACGGTTGTCGCCCATCACCCACACACAGTCGTCAGGGACGGTGTAGGGATAGCTCACCTGAGCGCCGGGGGCTTGGACCGAAAGCGGCCAGCTCATGCCAGTCGTATAGTCCTCGTCGAGCGCCTGGCCGTCGACGACAACCTTGCCGTCCTGCAGGTCGACCGTCTGACCGGCCGTGGCAATAACGCGCTTTACCAGCATGTCATGCTCGGACGTGGCATCGGGGTTGTGGAACACCACGATATCGCCTTGCTTGACGGGCTGCCCAAGCTCGAGGCTAACCTTTTGCGCCAGGATCTGGTCGCCAATCTCGATCGTGGACTCCATGGAACCGGTAGGCACCACAAAGGGTTCGACCACAAACGAGCGAATCAAAAAGGTGGCGACCAGTGCGATCGCGACGACCACGATCCACTCAAACGCACCCTTTAGCACGGAATGCTGCGATGGAACCATTCTCACTCCTCGCTCTGTGAATACGAAGCGTCCAGGATCTCCTGCGCGTACGCGCGCTCCTCTACCGTAAGGCGTGCCGTCTCGATAAGATCGGGACGCCAACGACAGGTACGCTCGATGGCGTTTTTGCGACGCCAGGCATCGACCTTGGCATGGTCGCCGCTTACGAGCACTGGAGGCACGCCCTCGCCATTGAACTCAGCGGGACGGGTGTACTGCGCGTACTCGAGCAGGCCACCGTCCTCGGCGGTCGAGAACGACTCATCGACGTTACTCATCTCGTCACCAAGGGCGCCGGGAATCAGGCGTACGACGGCATCGGCCACGACCATGGCGGGAAGCTCGCCGCCCGTAAGCACATAGTCGCCGATCGACAGACGCTCATCGGCATACGCATATGCGCGCTCGTCGACGCCCTCGTAACGGCTGCACACAAACAGCAGGCGCTCGCTTTTGAGCAGGCGCTCAGCAACATGCTGCGTAAAGGGCTCGCCGCAGGGGGTGAAGAACACCACGGTGGGCTTGGTACCCTCGGAGCTGATAGCCTCGATTGCCTCGGCAATGGGCTCGACCTTCATGAGCATGCCCTGCCCGCCGCCATACGGCTCGTCATCGACGGTGCGATGGCGGTCGTGCGTCCAGTCGCGCAGGTTATACGCCTTAAAATCAAAAAGGCCGGCCTTGCGGGCGCGACCCAAAATCGACGTGGACATGACGGGCTCAAACATCTCGGGAAAGACCGAAAGGGTCTCAATCAGCATGCTGTCCTCCCTACTTGTCCATATCGATCAAGCCGTCCATAACGTGGACGGAAATTGTTCCAGTGTCGGGAAGATCGAGCACAACCTGCTCGATCACGGGAATCAGCACCTCGCCGTACCGATCGCCCTCGACAACCCAAACATCGTTGGCGGGCGTCGACATGATCTCGACAATCGTACCGAGCGAGCCAAAGCGCTCATCGACCACCTCGCGACCCATAAGGTCGGTATAGGCGGCGTCGAGCGAATCGAGCTCGAAGTCGTCACGATTGGCCAGCACATAGCATCCGGTGATGCCCTCAGCGGCCGTCAAGTCATCTATGCCCTCAAACGAGACCAGATCGCCATCGCCCGTATCGGTGACGGATACGACCGTGCAAAAACGGTCGCGTTTGAGCGCAGGCGGCGTCAAGGCGACACGCATACCCGGCTCCAATACAGAAGGAAGCCCCCGCAGCGGCTGCGCGAGGACCTCCCCCTTCCTTCCGTGCGGCTTGACCACACGGGCGATGTTTTTGTACTGGGACCTCAAGGTCCTAGCCCAGAACCTCTACCTCGACAGCGGTGTCGAGGCGAGCGGCCAGTGCACGGGCGAGCGTGCGAATGGCCTTGATGGTACGGCCGCGACGGCCGATGACCTTAGCGACGTCATCCTCGGCAACCGAAACCTCAATCGTAGAGGCGTCGTCACCATCGATGACCTCGAGGCTCACGGAATCCGGGTCGTCGACGATCTGAACAACGAGATATTCGACGAGATCGGCGATGCGATCTGAGAGCATTGCCTCACCCTCGAGCTGTGCAGCGTCAACCTCAGGCACGATTTACTCCTCGGCGCCCTCAGCGGCCTCAGCGG
This sequence comes from uncultured Collinsella sp., assembly GCA_937930475.1. GTDB lineage: Bacteria > Actinomycetota > Coriobacteriia > Coriobacteriales > Coriobacteriaceae > Collinsella. The sequence continues at coordinate 2,304 of CALGKS010000083.1, forward strand.
CAGCCTTAGCGGCCTCGGCCTCTTTGGCGAGCTGCTTCTTGGACTTCTTGACGACGGTCTCGGTCTTCTCGCCCTCGTTAGCGGCCTTGACCAGAGCGGCGACGGCGTCGGTGAGCTGAGCGCCCTTGGACTGCCAGTCAGCAATCTTCTCGAGGTCGAGGTTGATGGTCTTGGGGGCGGTCATCGGGTTGTAGCGGCCAACCTCCTCGATGATACGACCGTCACGCGGGGCGCGGGAATCGGCGACGACGACACGGTAGTACGGACGCTTCTTAGCGCCGTGACGAGCAAGGCGAATCTTGACTGCCAAAGGAAACTCCTCCAACCAAGCAGCTTTAGGCTGCAACTACAAACAAACAGTTGAACATAATACGCCATCGACGCGGGCAGGTGAAGTCCGTGAGACCAACTTCTTCGGTGTAGTCGAGGGCAAATCCATATCTTAGACAAGAATTCGCGATTTGCAAGCACTTACACGCACCCCACATGAGCTGCGCGGTATACTCATGACATGGAAAGACGCGAACATACATACGGTTATGAGGATGCTGCGGGCGTCACGCCGCCGCCCTGGACGGGTCCGGCGGTGGGCCTGATGGACCTCGATGCATTTTTTGCGAGCGTGGAGATGCTCGATCATCCCGAATGGCGCGGCAAACCGCTCATCGTGGGCGGAGACGCCGAATCACGCGGCGTCGTGTCCACGTGCTCGTACGAGGCACGTCGCTTTGGTGTGCATTCTGCCATGGCCTCGGCCGAGGCGCGGCGTCTGTGCCCACAGGCCATTTGGACGCATGGGCATTTCGATCGCTACCACGAGGTCAGCGCGCAGGTCATGGCGATTCTCGCCGACGAGACCCCGCGCGTTGAGCGCGTATCCATCGACGAGGCCTTTATCGATATCACGCCTGGCCGCTTTGCGCCCGAAGACCCGCTACTGGTTGCGCGGCGTATAAGCGACCGCGTGGCGGCGCTGGGAGTGACCTGCTCCATTGGCGTGGGCTGCAACAAGACGGTCGCAAAGATCGCAAGCGAACGGGACAAGCCGTTTGGGCTGACCATCGTGCGCCCCGGAACCGAGCAGCGCTTTTTGGCCGCGCTGCCGGTATCTGCCATGAGCGGAATCGGGCGTTCAGCCGAGGAGCGACTGCGTCGCATGCGCGTCTATACGCTCGGCGAGCTTTCACGCGCGCCAGAGTCCACCCTGGCTGCAATCTTTGGCGTGAATGGCGAGCGCATGCGTCAACGTGCTTTGGGGCTCGAAGTATCCGAGGTCACCAGCCTGGAAGAGGAACGTGAAGTTAAATCGGTGAGCAATGAGCGCACCTTTGCGAAGGATTTGACTGAGCGTGGGGATATCGAGGCGGCGATCGCGCTGCTCGGCGAGTCGGTTGGGCGGCGCCTGCGCCGTCAGGGGCTGACAGGCGGAACCGTAACGCTCAAGCTCAAGTATTCGTATGGCAGCGGACGCACGGCACAGCGCCGCTTGCCCCACCCCACCGACGACGAGAATATCTTTGTGGCCGTAGCGCTCGAGCTGCTCGACAATATCTGGCAAGAAGGCATGCACGTGCGTCTAGCGGGTATCGGCATGAGCGACTTCAACCACCAAGGCGGTATCCAAACCGACCTGTTCTGCGAGATCGATGACCGCGGAGCCCAATCCAGCGACCGCCGCGACCTCTCCGTCGCCATCGACGCCGTCCGAGACAAATTCGGCGACACCGCCCTATCCTTCGGCCGCCAATCCCGCTTCTCCTCCCAATGATTTGCGTTTTGGGCAAAAAGAAAGCCGGACAGCTGCAGGTAGTGCAAGTGCCCGGCGAACGGTAAAGGGTAGTTCAAGAGAAGCCCCGGCCCAAATAAGGTCCTAGAGGAGGTTGAGGGGGAGCTGGGGAGCGTCGCCCCAGAGCTTCTCGAGACGATAGAAGTCGCGTGCCTCGGGGGTGAAAACGTGGACGACGACCGAGCCGTAGTCCATGAGCATCCAGGTCTTCTGCTCGCGGCCCTCGATGGAGAACGGGTGCTCACCGCAAGCCTCGGCGACCTTCTCCTCGATCTCGTCGACGATCGAATCGACCTGACGGTTATTGGTACCGGTGGCAAGCACAAAGTAGTCGCACACGTCGGAGAGCTCGGTCAGATCGAGCACTTGCACGTCCTCGCCCTTCTTGTCGTAGGCGGCCTGCGCGGCGGCGCGGGCGACATCCTCGGCGGCGACACCGCTCGCGGACAGCGAGGCAGCGGTGCGGTCGGACGTGGCGACGAAGCTCTTGTGCTCCACACCTTCAAGAATCTGCTCGTCGGTCATGGTCTCGTCGGCCATGGAATACCTCTTTCTAGACGCACCCGAGCTATCGTAGCTGGGCGTAATGGTTGTAAATCGTAATAGCCGTGGGATAAAGATAGCGCCCGGACTGGATCACATAGACCAGACCCTGCGCAAAACAGGAGAAGAACAACTCGTCAAGTGTCGACTCCCCCACCATCTTGCGCAGCGCGTGGGCATAATCACCATGGCGGTTGGGCTCGATGGCATCGGCCACAAAGACCACCATATCGAGCGGCGTCATGTCGCAGGCGCCCACGGTGTGACGGTCGACAGCCTGAAAGACCGCCGGCGACAGCTCGGGAAATAGCTGCGGAAGCTCATAGGCGGCGACCGGGCCATGCAAAAGCGGCGTCGCGGCAGACGGAGAGCCGGCAATCTTAATGCCGTAATGCAGAGCGCGCGTGACCAGCTCGTCGTCGGAGAGCACCTTGTCCCAGTCGTGAATCAGGCCGGCGGCGGCGGCATCAAAGCGGTCGACGCCATACACCTCAGCCAGATGGAGTGCGGTCTCGGCAACACCCAGCGAATGCATGTAGCGCTTGCGCTTATCCTTCATACGCACATCGAGCAGCTCTTGAATGCGCTTGAGCAGCGCGCGCTCATCGCCCTCAAACTGATCCTCTACCGACAACGTAGACCCCCATCACTCAAAATCTTCTTGACCCAGATCGGCATACAGCCCGCGCTTGCGAATATAGCCGAGCACGGACTCGCTCGTAAGATAGCGCACGCTCATGCCACGGGCAACTCGCTTGCGAATGTTGGTCGAGCTGATCGCCAGCGCCGGAATCTGGATATAACGCACGTCAAACGGCAGGCCCGACTCTTTGATTCGCGCGCGAGCAGTATCGATGTCAAAGCCCGGTCGCGTCGCCGCAATAAACGTGGCAAGTTCGGCGATTCGGTCGGCATCATGCCAGGTCACAATATCGATAATCGCGTCAGCGCCCGTAATAAAGTAGAGCTTTACCTGAGGCGGGTAAAAGTCGCGAAGGGCATGAAGCGTATCGGCCGTATAGGTCACGCCCGGACGGTCGATCTCAAAACGGCTCGCCAAAAAAGCCGGATTCGCGGCGGTGGCGAGGACCGTCATGGCATAACGGTCCTCGGCAGGCGTCACCGGTTTGTCGAGCTTAAAGGCGGGAGAGCCGGCCGGCATAAAGAGCACGGCGTCCAAGTCGAGCGACTCGCGCGCCTGCTCGGCGGTAACCAAGTGCCCGTAATGAATCGGGTCGAAGGTGCCACCCATAACGCCAAGCCGAAACTCCTGCCCATCCTTGATAGGCAGCTCAGGCAATCCGATTCCACCGCGCAGCGACATGACTTACTCGCCCTCCGGGGTCTCGACATCGTCCGCGACTTCTGCCGCATCGACAATCTCAACGCCATCGTCCGCAGCATCGGCTACGTCAATAACCTCAACGCCCGCTTCCTCAAGCTCCTCCTCGTACTCCGAGAAGTCCTCGGCGCCCTCAAAGTCAAAGGCGCGCTGGCAAATGCGAACCTCGTCGCCCGCACGACAGCCGGCCTTCTCGAGTGCGTTGTCAACACCCATGCGCGCAAACTTGTGCTGCAGGTAGATGACAGCCTCCTCGTTTTCCCAGTCGGTCTGGATAACCATGCGCTCGATGGCGCGACCGACCACGCGGAAGGCATGGGGCTCTTCCTGAACAATGCGGAAACGCTTCTCACGCTGCAGGCGACGGCGCTCCCACTCATCGTCGCGCAGATCGACCGGCTCATCGGAGACAGCCAACTCGGCGCGAAGCTTGGCCACCTGCTCGCCCACGGCAAGCATCAGCGTATTGAGGCCGGCGCCCGTCACAGCAGACACGGCAAAGAACATATGTCCATCGTCGAGCGCAGCGCGTTTGAGGTCGGCGATCTTGTCAGCCGTGCCCGGCGCATCGCACTTGTTAGCGACGACGATCTGCGGGCGCTCCGAAAGCTCGGCGCCATATTGCTCGAGCTCGCGGTTGATAATGCGGTAGTCCTCAACCGGATCGCGATCCTCAAAACCGCCTGTCATATCGACGACATGCATGATGAGTGCCGTGCGCTCGATGTGGCGTAGGAACTGATGGCCCAGGCCCTTGCCCTCGCTCGCACCCTCGATGAGGCCAGGAACGTCGGCAACGACATAGGAGTACTCGCCGGCACGCACCATACCCAGGTTGGGCACGAGCGTGGTAAACGGATAGTCGGCGATCTTGGGTCGGGCGGCACTCATGCGCGCGATAAGCGAGGATTTACCCACCGAGGGGAAGCCCACGAGCGCGGCATCGGCCATGAGCTTCATCTCGAGCTCAATCCAGTGTTCCTCGGCCGGCTCACCCAGCTGGGCGAACGCGGGCGCGCGGCGCACCGACGTCACAAAGTGCGTATTGCCCAGACCACCGGCGCCACCAGGGGCCACGACAACGCGCTCGCCATCATGCACCAAGTCGGCAATCTCGAACATCGGGGTCTGCGTCTCGGGGTCGAGCTCGCGCACCACGGTGCCCATGGGAACCTTAAGAATCAGATCCTCGCCGCTCTTGCCGTTGCGGCGGGCGCCCTGACCGTGCGTTCCGCGCTCGGCGCGGAAGTGATGCTTAAAGCGGTAGTCGATCAGCGAAGACAGCTGAGCATCGGCCTGGATGACGACATTGCCGCCACGACCGCCGTCGCCGCCATCGGGGCCACCCTTGGGGACAAAGGCCTCGCGCCTAAACGACATGCATCCGGCACCGCCGTCGCCGCCGCACACGTTAATGCGGCTGATATCGGTGAACTGTGACAACAGAATCGCCTCCTACAAAAAAGAGGGAGACCCTTGAATCCTAAAACTCAAGTGCCTCCCACATATGTGCTCTATGAAGGGTGAATTACGCGTTCGCGAGCGGGCGTACGCTGACCCTGTGCTTGATACCCTTGTGGAACTCAACGGTACCGTCGACCAGCGCGAACAGCGTATCGTCCTTGCCACGGCCAACGTTCTCACCCGGGTGGATGTGCGTGCCGTGCTGACGGACGAGAATCGTGCCCGTGGTTACCGTCTGGCCGGCGAAGCGCTTCGTGCCAAGGCGCTGACCGCGGGAGTCACGGCCATTACGGGAGGAACCGAGTCCTTTTTTGTGTGCCATTGTGTATACCTACTCTTTCGTTACGAGTGTAATCTACTCGGCGACGGGAGCCTCGGCAACAGCCTCGGCCTCTGCCTTGACAGCCTTCTTGGCGCGGGACGTAGCCTGGACCTTCACGATCTTCAGCTTGGTGAGCTGCTGACGGTGACCCTTCAGACGACGATAGCGCTTACGCTTGTGGAACTTGAAGACCAGCTGCTTCTCGCCCTTGAACTGCTCAACGATCTGAGCGGTAACCTTGGCCTTGGCCAGCTTGTCGGGATCGGTGACGATCTTCTTACCATCGTTGAGGAAGATGACCGGCAGGGTGACCTTGTCGCCCTCATTGCCCTCGATCTTCTCGACGGTGATGACATCGTCGGTGGCGACCTTGTACTGCTTGCCGCCCGTGTTAACGATTGCGTACATGTTTACTTGCCCTTCATGCATCAGTTAGTGCAACAGCCGAATATAGTAGCAGGCGATAATACCCCCGTCAACGAGTATGTGGAGCAAATCCACAAGTTCGCACAGGTATGGGGCTGACGAGTCGGCCCTCGTCGTCCTCGCATGCTTGATTCTGACGCTCGACATCGTAGGAGCAGATGGTCACGAGGTCTTGCATACCGGTGGAAACAATAGGTGCATCCACGCCCGGGGTCAAGCCCTGCAACAAAACATCAGCAGCAGAAAGCAAAATTTCCGGACGCATGGAGCCCTCGTTGTCGGCATGGGTGTCAAGCATGAGCACCAGATGGTCCTCACGCTCCCCCGCCGTGAGCTCATAGCCAACGAGCGTGTGATCCAAATCCAAGCGCTTGCTCTTTTTTCCGCGCGCGTAGTCGATGCCATGGTCCGCGCGCAACGTGTCGATCGCACGACGCACCTCGTCGGCGCTTACGGGCGCCTCGGGATCCAAGTGCAGGTCGATGCGGTACGACAGACGCGTAAGCTGAGCCGTCAGCGCCGGCGTGCGCACGTCGATGTAGGCGGCCTCGATAGGCGACAGATCGGCAGGCGATGCAGCGGCCAGGCGCTCAAAGGCCTCATCGAGAGCGACGAACTCGGTCAAAAACAGGTCATACCACTCGCAGGTCGACGACGTGCCCACGGGCAGCGCCGACGAAAAGCCCACGCGCATATGCGGCGAGAAACCCTGCGTCACGGCATAGGGCAGGCCCGCACGGCGCACGATGCGCTCAATGGTATGGATTAGTTCCAGATGGCCCAGGTACTTAAGGCGACCACGCTTGCCGTAGCGAACGCGCAACCTAAAGAGCGTGGGATTGTCGGTCAAGCGCTCACTCATGCGCGATCACCCATCAATACGTTCTTGGCGTGGAGCGTGGGACAGATTCCGCAGCCGGTGCACGACGTGCGGGTGCAATCGGGCGTCGTGACACCCTCGAGCGAGCGACGGTACTCGCGCTCGAGGAAGCCGCGCGTGCAGCCGGGGCTCACGTGCTCCCAGGGCAGGCGCCAGTCCAGCTCGTAGGGCAGGTGCACCAGCTCGTTGAGGTCGATGCCGTTTTTGGCAGCGGCCTCCTTCCAGTTGTCGAGCGAGAAGTGCTCCACCCAGGCGTCGAAGCGCGAGCCCGCACGCCAGGCATCGATGATGACCGGCGTCATATCGCGACCGGCACGGGAGAGCGCAGCCTCGATAAGCGAGGTCTCGGCATCGTGGTAATGCACGCGTACGGCGCGGTTGCGCACGCTCGTGATGAGCAGCTTCTGGCGGCGCTTGACGTCATCGTAATCAAGCTGCGGGCACCACTGGAAGGGCGTTGCCGCCTTGGGGATGAACACCGAAACAGAGATAGACACCGAGATAGACCCGCGGCGCGCCTTGGGCACCACGGAGCGGCCAAGCTCCAGCACGTGATCGGCCAGGTTGGCGATAGCCACGATGTCCTCGTCGCGCTCGCCAGGAAGGCCCATCATAAAGTACAGCTTCATGCGGTTCCAGCCGGCCTCGAAGGCCGCCTTGGCCGCGCGGTCCAAGTCCTCCTCGGTCACGTTCTTGTTGATGATGTCGCGCATACGCTGGCTGCCCGCCTCGGGCGCGAACGTCAGGCCGCCCTTCTTTTCGCCGGCGACTGACTCGGCCATATCAACACCAAACGAATCCAGGCGCTGCGACGGAATGGACACGCGAATGCCCGTGTCCTCCAGACGACGGTTGAGCCTACCGAGCACGTCACGGATACAGGAGTGGTCGGTCGTCGAAAGCGAGGTAAGCGACACCTCGTCATAGCCAGTCTTTTCCAAGCCCTGGATCACCGAGGACACGATCTGGTCGGCCGAACGCTCGCGTACCGGACGGTACGTCATGCCTGCCTGGCAAAAACGGCAGCCGCGGGCGCAGCCACGCAGGATCTCGATAGACAGGCGATCGTGGACGAGCTGCGCATACGGCACGCACGACTGAGAAAGCGGATTGGTGGCACCAAAGTCCTCGACGACGCGCTTGTAGACTACCGGCGGGACGTCCTTGCCCTCGCGCGGCACGGTGTAGCCATGCGGCGAGCAGGGCTCGTCGTAGCGCACCTCATACAGAGACGGCACATAGGTACCGGCGACCGTCGCGAGCTGCTCGACAATCTGCGCGCGCGAGGCGCCCTCGTCGCGCAAGCGGCGATGCAGCTGGCAGATCTCGAGCAGCGACTCCTCACCCTCGCCGATGAGAATGGCATCGAAGAATGCCGCGTACGGCTCGGGGTTATACACCGAGGGGCCACCGGCGACGATGATGGGATCGTCCTCGGTGCGGTCGGCAGCCAACAGCGGAATGCCGGCGAGATCGAGCGCTTCGAGGAAGTTCGTCACAGCCATCTCGTGCGGCACGTGCATGCCGACGATGTCGAACGAGGCCACGGGCGC
>CALGKS010000084.1 GCA_937930475.1 uncultured Collinsella sp.
CCGAGACGAGCTCGTCACGCGTATGTTTGTCGCCTCCCAGCACGACCAGCGCCTTGGTGCCGCCGTAGTGGGCGACCAATCGTCCACACCAGCGAGCCACATCCCCATCCGCAACCAAGCGCGTCGGCATTCCAAACCCATAGTTAACCATCATCCCCACAACCCTTCCGTGCTTTATGGTGGTATCGATCGTTAGGCTCATGCTACGAAGCGAGCTTTTCCGAGCTGTTTCGCACTCTTTAGGGCTGCGTTAAAATCCGATGCAATCCGACATAGCGTCCAGCTACGAAAATTAAACGGTCAAAATCCAAGGGCCAAGACGCACGAACAGGATGAGCCAGGCAAACGAAAGGCAGAAGCCGCCCAGTACATCCGAGCCATAGTGCACGCCCAGATAGATGCGGCTAACGCCCACCGCAAGGATGACGCACGCAAGCGCTATCTCAGTAGCCGCGCCAAACGGAAGTTCATACGCACCGCATCGCACCAACCATGCCCCATAGCCATAAAACGCCATGGCCGCCATCGAGTGGCCCGAGGGAAAGCTCAGCCCCGGCGCCTCGACAAGCCGAAATCCCTGGGGACGAGGCCGACGCACAAGGACTTTAAGCAACTGGTCGATTGCACTGATGGCGCCGACGTTGACGGCGGCCAAGATAACATGGACCCGACGGGGCTCCCACAGCATTGCCGCAATCAGCACACCGACGATAAACGGCAGCGATGCCAAGTTCGAGACGGCTTTCACCGCAACCGTCAGCACCGGCGACCGAAGCCTCTCGACAAGCAGCAAGTAACCCAACTCATCGATTCTTATAGCCCGTCCTTTGAGCACCTTGATCAGCAGGCAAACAAAGATCGCAAGGCACAGCGCGGACAGTATCAAAAGCGTAAGATCGCCCATATCGATGGTCATCCATATCCCTTCGGCGTATTCAACACATCAAGGCTACCGACCCACCGTAAGCGCAGTGTAAACCGACCAAAAAGGGACAGGTTTGTTTTGGCAGGTCAAGCGTTTTACCGACCAAAATAAACCTGTCCCTTTTTGGTCGGTTTTGACGGTGTCCGCGCGAGCGGGTATTATCGAACAGGTATTCGATAGGAACATGTGTTTGATTGAAGGGCACGGATGGCGCACGAGCAGCACACCTACATCTGCATCGACCTCAAGACGTTTTACGCCAGCGTCGAGTGCGTCGACCGTGGGCTCGATCCGCTCACCACCAACCTGGTCGTTGCCGACGAATCGCGCGGACGCACGACCATCTGCCTCGCTATCACGCAAGCCATGAAGGACTTAGGGATTCACAACCGCTGCCGCCTATTCGAGATTCCCGATGGCATCGACTACATCAAGGCCGTTCCGCGCATGCAGCACTACATGGAGGTGTCGGCGCAAATCTACGGCATCTACCTAGAATACGTCAGCCCGCAAGACGTGCACGTCTACTCAATTGACGAGTGCTTTATCGACGTGACGCCCTATCTGGATCTCTACCATACCGATGCCGAAGGCTTCGCCTGCATGCTGCGCGACGAGGTCCTGGGGCGCACCGGCATCACGGCAACGGTCGGCATCGGCCCCAACCTATTCCAGGCCAAGGTGGCACTCGATATCACCGCCAAGCACGCGCCCAGTCGCATCGGCGTACTCGACGACGAGACCTTCCGCAAGGAGATCTGGCCCCACCGCCCCATCACCGACATCTGGGGCATCGGCCCTGGCGTGGCGGCGCGGCTCGAAAAGTATGGCGTCTACGACCTGATGGGGGTCGCCGCGCTCGACGAAAACTTGCTCTACGACGAGCTCGGCGTCAATGCCGAGTATCTTATTGATCACGCCTTTGGGCGTGAGCCGACAACCATCGCCGATATCCAGTCCTATCGCCCGCAGGCAACCTCGACCACCACGGGACAGGTGCTCTCGAAGGGCTATGCCTACGAGCGGGCCTACACCGTCTTGCGTGAGATGGTCGACGCCGCCGTGCTAGACCTAGTCGACAAACACGTGGTGTGCGATAGCATTTCACTCTTCGTTGGCTACGCGAGCGAGCGGGCAGACATCCGCCGACTCGATGCCAGCGGCACGGCGCAGTATATAGACGGCTGCGGGCACCTACGCTCGAGCACCTCGGGCATCGAGCCCGCAATGACCGACGGCCCCGAAGTCACGCCCCGTGCCCCCAAACCCGTTCAGCGCGACGACGAACGTCGACGTTTGGTGCGGGAGGCACAGGCGATTGACGGCATCTTTGTGGGAGAGCACGGCGGCAAGCCGCGCGGTGGCTATGCCGCGCTCTTTGCGCACTCCAACGCCTCACGCAAGCTGCCCGAGCGCACTAATTCGTTTAAGAAGATCATGGGATATTTCGATGAGCTCTGGGCGCAAACGGTCGACCCCAAGCGACCAGTCAAACGTATCAATCTGGGCTTTGGCAATCTGATGCCCGAGGAGTTCGCCACCATCGATCTGTTTAGCGACGTCGAGGCCGATGAGCGCGAGCGCGACCTGGCACGCGCCGTGCTGGCTGTAAAAGGCAAATACGGCAAGAACGCGCTGGTCAAAGGACTGAGCTTTACCGCCGGCGCCACTGCGCGCGAACGCAACGACCAGGTAGGAGGACATCGTGCCTAAATCCAAGCAACAGCCCATGCGCCCGCCGACTCCCTTCGAACGTCTGGCAGACCCCGAGGGAAGGCGCCGCGGCGCCGACCCCAAACTCACCGCCAACGGCGCCGTTCGTGCCAACCGCGCCGCGCAGTTTATGCCCTTTGCCGCCCTCACGGGATACTACGAACTCGTACGCAAGCAGGAGATAACCGTCGAACCCAAGTGTGAACTTACAGAAGAAAAGGCCCTCGAGCTTTCGAAAAAGCTCGAGGGCCTCAAACGCGGCGACCTACTTCGTGTCACCTATTACGATACGTACGGCTATCGTAGCCGCACCGGCATTCTCGACGAGGTACTCCCCGCTTTCAAGCTGCTCAAGCTCAGAGATATTGTCATCGATTTCGACGACATCCAAGACATCGAGCTGCGCGGCCGAGCCTAGTGGCGAGAACGTTTGCGCAGGGCAAAGGCAATACCAAGCACTGCGGCAGCTGCAACTAGCAACCCCAAGACCAGCGTGAGGGTCGAGTCGCCAGCGTGGGGCAGCGAGCCGTCCTTCGGAGTCTTCTTAGTGGCCGTCGTGACGGTAGTCGTGGTGCTGCTCGACTGGTCGTTACCGCCCGTCTGGCTGCCGCCAGGCTGATCGCCGCCACCCGGCTGCGAGGGATCCGTGGGCTCCGTCGGATCCGGAGTGCCGGGATCGACCGGATTCTCCGAATTCTCCTTGCGCTGGATCCAAACCTGGCAGCCATAGAACGGGTTGGCGGTACCAAGGCACAGACCCTGGTTGGTCACCGCGAAGGTGCGCAGACCATGGTTATACGGATCGTTAAAGCCGTTGGTCGTCAGCGTCGTAAAGTTCACGCCGTCCTCAGTCACATACATATCAAAGCCGCGCTCGGCATCGTGCAGGTAGTACATGCACGTAAGGACGCTCTGCAGCTTCTTGAGATTCTCCTCGCTCAGCAGCTTATCGAATGCATCCTGAATATCGCCCGGCAGCTCGGTGCCATAGGCATCCTCATACTGCTGCTTCAGGCTCTCATAGCTATCGAGCATATCCTGATACTGATCGGCAAAGGACTTGAAGTACGCGATCTCGCTATCGATCTTCTGGACATAAGCGGCGTCGTCCTCGACTTCTTCGGACATCGTCGCAGCCTGATCGCAAAGATCGCCCGTAGCATCCTCCAGAGCATCGCTCAGGTCGCCAAAGCCCTCAACGACCTCAGCCTTCTCGTCATCGACCTCGACGGCCTCGTTTGAATCATCGTCCGCAAGCGTGTTCACGGGAACGATGGGGTCATCGGGCGAATTCTTGTCGAGCAGGTGATTGAGCAGGTCCTTGAGACGCTGAACCTGAGAATCCCACTCCTCGGGCGTCATATCGATAATGTCGCCATTGGAGAACTGGCCGATCGGCTCAAGCAGGCTCGCGGTATCAAAGGTACCGATATACAGCTTGCCGTCGAACTTCTGCATGCGCCAAATGTACTGGTTCTCGTTTCGGCCAAAGCCCGAAGTAAGGCCGGAAATACCGCCCTCGGGGAACATGTCGGTGCGATCGCCAACGACGAGCTCCATGTTCTCGTCCTTGTCCATGCGATAGATGTTGACCGACTGCTCAAGATTGGCATTCACAAACGAGCAGTCAACGCCGCCCATGCTGCTCTTGCCGCTCTCGTCAGAATCGGACTTATTAAAGAGAATACGCTCGAGGGCGATCTCCTCGTCGTTATATTCACCGATATAGAGGTAGTCGTTGTAGACGATGAGGTTGGCAGCACCAGAACGGGTACGGGCAGGATCGATGCCAAAGCAATACTTTGCACCGTCCGCCTCCTGGTCGCCGACAATCGGAGTCCACGTATAGCTACCGTCTGCGTTCTTGTCGCCACGGACCATGGCAAACGACTGCATGGAATTGTCATCGGGGGCATTTTCGGGTGTACCGGTGCAAATGGTGGCATACAGGTGATCGTTGTACGAAACCATATCCCAAATGGCACCGCCGTAGATGCTGTCCTCGTAGCGAATCGCAGGATAGTTAAACAGCGTGTCCGAGTTGGCGATCTCGGTGAAGCTCCCCTGGCCCTTCGAGGGGTCAGACGACGTCAGAATCGTCGACACAAACTTACCGGCTGCGTCTTTACCCACGTTGCTGATGACAAGCTGGCCATCATGGACGCACATGCCGCGGATGCCGGTGGAGATGCCCTGCTTGTAGGCAGCACCGTAATCCTGCATGCTCGAAAGACCCTGATAGACGACCTTGTACTCATCCGTCTTAGGATCGATCTCGTATACAGAAGGCAGACCGCTCTTGCCGCCATTGGTCCTAACGCTACCGCAGAAATAGAGTTTGCCCTTGTAGCTCACGGCATTACGGAACAAAGGACCGACACCGTTGAGTGATTCAGAGAGCAGCAGCTTGGTCTCACCAGTCTTGGTGTTGATCTTGACCAGGATGCCGCCGCTGTCCTTGTCTGCCGTGCCGTCCTCCTTCTGCTGTCCGTAGAAGAACGTGCCGTTAAACATGGCCTCCAGCGTCAAGCGCATGGTCTCGGCATCAAAGGAATCGCCCAGCGTGCTGTCCATGAGCGTTAGCGTGTTGCCCATCGCCGCATAGCAGGTGCCCACATAAAGCCAGTCACCATAGCTCGCAGCCGCCCAAGTGTAGCTCTGGCCGCGATCGCCTTCGTTGTTGGCCGTGTTGCCATCGGCGCCCGGAACGGCAACGGCACCGTCACCCTGGTAGTCAACGATTCCATCCGGCTGCGACGTTCCCACCGTAGGATGCGAGAGCTTCTCAAAGGAATACCCATTTCCCGCATTGTAGGTAACGGCACCCGAAGTGTCTTCGGCATGCGCCGGCAGCGGTGATGCCAAGATAGCGGCAAGCGCTGCCACCAAGCCAAGTGTCCCCACTCGTCTCATAAGGCTATAACCTCCCCTGTCCTAAAGCCCAGTTTTAGCATTCTTCATTTCTGTCCACGGTTAATTGCAATCTGAGCACAGCAATAATCAACGTATAAATATACACCTGTAATTTTTTGGACGGGTTAATGGACGCTCGATTGGTAGCGAATTCCGCGCAAACCGTCACCAAACTCCACTTTTACCGCATCTGTAGGTTATTTTTTGCGCAAATTTTTGAATGCCGATAGCCGCAATGGGCAGGAGGCCGATACCTACAGGAGAGGCCAACGCCTACAGTTTCATAACGTAATAGCCCGCGTCCTTCACGGCCGCCTCGAGGACGCCGCGATCGATCGGCTGCTTAGCGCGCACGCGTGCCGTGTGGTCCGCATATGCCACCGTTGCCCACACGCCGTCCAGCGCATTCAGCGCATTGGCCACGTTCTGAGCGCAGCCGTCACAGCTCATGCCGCCGATGAGCAGCTCATCGCTATAGGGATAGTGCGACGCATCTGTATCCGCCACAACGACCTTTTTGGCCTTCTTGCCGCACGCGCCATCGCTACAGCAGCTCTTTCCACGCGTCGAAGCGGCAATACGGCGCAAGCCAAAGAACATGCCAAGCGCAATCACAGCCAACACGATGAGATTCGCAGGATTGAGCAAGTCGCTCATGCGTTCCCCTTTCCAAGTAGTCTTATCTGGATACCCCCATGGGGTGTCCCCATCTTAGCGCAATATCGTGTCGGTTCGATCAATTAGTTTCCCTACTCAAACTTTTTTGTTGACCATGGCTTACTTTCGTGTATAAGTTTTCCTAGGCTAACAGTTTTGGATCCGTAAGGAGCATCGTAACTCGAACCATAGACATCCCCACGTTTCAGGCGGCAGTCGTGCGCAACTGCTCCCCCACGCTCGCGGGCATCAAGCCGGCATCGCTCTTTACCTATCCAGGCACTTATGCCAACCAGGACGGCTCGGCAGTAACCGAGCCAATCGCAGAACGCCGAGCGCGCCTACTCAACGTTATCGCCCAGTGCAATCGCGAGCTTGACCCACTCGGCATCCACCTGAGCGTTTTGGTCTGGCGGCCCTGCGGAGCGCTCGTGTACGTATACCGGCCCAAAAGCCTCGCCGCCTACCTCACAGACCCGCGCGCCCAGACGGCGCTTGCCTCGGAAGGCTACGACGCGGGCGACCTCTCGACATGCCTCGTGCATCTGGCATCACGCATCACGCTCGCGAGCAATAACGCCGCGGAATGCGCTTGTGGCCAGACTCGATGCGCGCTGGCCCAGCAAGCCAGCTGCAGCAACGACTGTGTCTGCGAGTTTCCGCACGAAATAGGCTATTTCCTGGGATACCCCTACGACGACGTGCACGAGTTTATCGCCCAGCGCGGCGAGAACTGCAAGGTCTTTGGGGCCTGGAAGGTCTACACGAATGTCGAGCAGGCGCTTGCGACATTTGATGACTACCGCGCCTGCACCCAATACCTCACCTTTATCTATCAGCAGGGCTGCAGCTTGGCGCAACTTGCCCAGGCAACCCGATAGAACATACAAGCCGCGGCCGCGCGCCGCACAACCGAAAGGACAAAACATGAGCAAGATCGCCGTCGTCTATTGGAGTGGCACGGGCAACACCGAGGCCATGGCAAATCTCGTCGCCGAGGGCGCCACGTCCGCCGGCGCCGAGGCCGAGATCATCCCCTGCGCCGACTTCTCCGCAGATAAGGCAGCCAGCTACGATGCTTTCGCTTTCGGCTGCCCCGCCATGGGCTCCGAGGAGCTCGAGTATGACGAGTTCCAGCCCATGTGGGACGAAGTCAAGGAGACTCTCGGCGACAAGAAGGTCGTCCTCTTTGGCTCCTATTCGTGGGCCGAGGGCGAATGGATGGACAACTGGAAGGCCGACGCCGACGAGGCCGGCGTCAATGTCGTAGACTCCGCCATCTGCTACGACGCGCCCGACGATGAGGGCGAGACCGCCTGCAAGGCCCTGGGAGCCGAGCTGGTGTAATGACACCAAGGGCCTCCAGCAAATAAGGCCCGCATCAAAGCGCATCCTCATCCCTACAAAAGAGCGGGGCTGGATTCACGTCCAGCCCCGCTCTTTGTAACGGTAGTTCTGTCAACCAGCTACGAGATGTTGCCCAAGAACGCCTTGGTGCGCTCACTCTTGGGATGGTCGAAGACCTCGCTCGGCGTGCCCTCTTCCACGATAACGCCGCCGTCCATAAAGACGACGCGGTCGGCGACGTCGCGGGCAAAGCCCATCTCGTGCGTCACGACGATCATGGTCATACCGTCGCGCGCGAGGTCGCGCATAACGCCCAAGACATCGCGAACGAGCTCGGGATCGAGCGCCGACGTGGCCTCGTCAAAGAGCATGACGTGCGGGTTCATCGACAGGGCACGGGCGATGGCCACGCGCTGCTGCTGGCCGCCCGAGAGCTGGCTCGGCATAAAGTCGATACGCTCGGCAAGACCGACCTTGGTCAGCTCCTCGACGGCAATCCTCTCGGCCTCCTCCTTGCTGCGCTTAAGCACCTTTTGCTGAGCGAGCATGACGTTCTTCTTGACCGACAGGTGCGGGAACAGATTGAACTGCTGGAACACCATGCCCAGGTGCGTGCGCACCTTGTTAAGGTCGACGCCCTTGGCGCACACATCTACGCCCTCAACGACAATCGAGCCGCTCGTGGGGTGCTCCAGACGGTTGATGCAGCGAAGCATCGTCGATTTGCCCGAGCCCGAGGGGCCCAGGACTACGACGACCTCGCCCTTGTGCACGTCCAGATCGATATCGCGCAGGACCACGTTATCGCCAAAGGCTTTCTGGAGGTTCTTGATGCTGACGACGACCTCGTTCGAGTTATTGGTTTCGCTCATGATAGGACCTCCTTACAGACCGGCGATGTGATCGGCGGGCGTCGCGACAACCTGTCCGGCGCTCTTGGTGGGACGCTTCTTCTTGGTTTCGGCCGTGCCCAAAAGCCTCGCCTCAAGACCGCTCACCAAGCGGGCAAGCGGCAGGGTGATGACCAGATAGAACAGGGCAGCAACCACATACGGTGTGATGGAGCCCGTCGTGGCCACGATGGTGCGGGCGTTCATGACGATCTCGACCACGCCCACGGCCGCGAGCAGCGACGTGTCCTTGTAAAGCAGGATGAACTCACTGGTCAGCGTAGGCAAGACATTGCGGAACGTCTGCGGAATCATGACGTAGAGCAGCGTCTGGAAGGCGTTCATGCCCAGCGAGCGGGCAGCCTCATTTTGGCCCTTGGGAATCGACTGGATACCGGCACGGAAGATCTCGCACAGGTACGCAGACGAGTTCATGGCCATGACGATGACGCCGAGCACATAGTCGTCAACCTTGACGCCAGCCAGCGGCAGACCGAAGAAGGCGATGTAGATCTGCAGGAACGCCGGCGTACCGCGGATGATGTTCACGTAGATGCCGGCAAGGCAGCGCAAGATGCGCGACTTGGAGATGCGCATGAGCGACAGGGCGAAACCGAAGGGAATTGCCAGCGGAAACGCCACAAGCACGATCGAGAGCGACATAAGGAAGCCCTTAAAGACGATCGGAAGGCTCTGGACCAAAATAACCGGGTTCAGGAACAGGCGCAGGAACATATTGGAGTTCCACGCCTCGACCCACGGCTGCTCCTTAAGGTCGGCAAGGAAGTTATCGAATGCCGTCACGCCCTTGATCTCCACCGACGGAATCTTGGAGATCTTCTTGGTCGATCCATCGGCCAAGGTGTAGGTGCCGCTAAAGGCCTCATCGCCGCCCTCGACGGGGAAGGTCACGCCGTAGACCTCGACGCGGAAATAGCCGCCGGCGGGCGCCGTCTCGCCAAAATCGATCTTGAGCGTCTGGCCGTCGACCTTGCACGTGGGCTTCATGGGCGTACGGTCCATAAGGTCATCGCCCGAGAGCATCGTCAGGCGCGTGTCATCGGCGCCAAAAGTCGTGCCATCGGCAAACGTTAACGAAAGGCCGCTCAGCTCCTCGTCGGCATCGGCCTGGACCTCCCAGGTGATGCGGGTCTCGGTGCCACCGACCACATCGCTACCCGAACCGGTGTTGGGCCGGGCGGTGATCTTTGCGGTCTCAAGCGCCTGGGCAGTCGAGGGCACGCAGGCCCCCGCGCACACCAGGGCAAGCGCCACAGCCAGGGCGCAGGCTAGCTTTTGGAGCATCGAGGGCAGCGGATGGCTTTTGCCCATGGCTCCTTGGTTCAATCGAGACAAGGTGGCTCCTAACGTGTAAGTTGCCGACAAAACGGGGCGGAACGACGCCCATTCAAGAAACGCAAAGGCCCTCTCCGCCAAAACGGAAAGGGCCCGCGCGCAATCAAGTAGCTATTTTACTTGATATTGTACTTAGCCATGAGGGCGTCAACGGTACCGTCATCGGTCAGGTCCTTGATGGCCTGGTTGATGTCGTCCTTGAGCCTGGTGTTGCCCTGGTTGATGGCGATAGCGTACTCCTCGCCGGTGCTGATCTGCTTGATGGTCTGGCAGGTGTTGAACTGCTCGGCGGTCAGCTGGCTGGCAAC
>CALGKS010000085.1 GCA_937930475.1 uncultured Collinsella sp.
TTGTGGTTCCTTTCAAAGAGATGAAAAAGAATTAACTAAGACTGATTTACTCGGCCTTGGGCTCAGCGGCCATCTCGGCCTCGGAGACCTGCTCCTTGCCGGAGCCAGCGAGGCAGGCGTCAGCCATGAGCTCGCACATAAGGGTGACAGCGGAGATAGCGTCATCGTTGCAGGGGATGCCGTACTCGACCTCATCGGGATCGGAGTTGGTGTCGATCAGAGCGACGACGGGGATGTTCAGGCGCTGGGCCTCCTTGATGGCGTTCTCCTCGCGCTTGGTGTCGATAACGAAGAGAGCCTGGGGCAGACCCTTCATGTCGCGGGCGCCACCGAGGTTGGTCTGGAGCTTGGTGAGCTCCTTACCGAGCACAGCCTGCTCCTTCTTGGGGAGCACTGCCATGCGGCCGTCCTCGACCATGGCCTCGAGCTCCTCCATGCGGTTGATGCGGGAACGGATGGTGACGAAGTTGGTCAGCATGCCGCCGAGCCAGCGCTGGTTGATGTAAGGCATGTTGGCGCGCTCAGCGGCGTTCTTGACGGCCTCCTGAGCCTGCTTCTTGGTGCCGACGAACAGCACGTTGCCACCCTTGGCGACGTTCTTGACGAAGGTGTAGGCCTGGTCGGCGTCGAGGATGGTCTGCTTGAGGTCGAGGATGTAGATGCCGTTGCGCTCACCGAAGATGAACGGCTTCATCTTGGGGTTCCAGCGACGGGTCTGGTGACCGAAGTGGCAGCCGGCCTCGAGCAGGGTGCGGATATTAATCTTGGTAGCCATGTTAAACCTCCTGTGGTTTGCCTCCGCGCGGGGTCATCCTCCAAAACCAACCCGGACATGTGCTACCAAAGCCCGGGCACCACGGTATGAAGTAGCCGCGCGTGCGTGATAAAAACCTGTTGCCGTGAAGCAACCCGATGAATGATAGCAGGATTGCCTCTTTCTGCCAACCCGCAATCAAAACCACACACCTAAGCGCAACGTGAGCCGTCCAGCTTACTCGCCCCGGGGATGGGCCTGGGTCACGGCGCGCTTAAGCCGAACGGGCGTGAGATGCGTGTAGATCTGTGTCGTGGACAGGCTCGCATGCCCCAGCAGCTCTTGAACCGAACGCAGATCCGCGCCACCCTCGAGCAGATCGGTCGCAAAGGTGTGGCGCATCGCATGAGGCGCGATGTCGGCCGGAATACCGGCGCACGTTGCCAGCATATGAAACCGTCGCCTGAGCATAGCGGCACTCATGCGATTACCGCGCGCAGAAATAAACAGCGGATGCAGACCGGCTGCGGCGTCGCGGTGCTTTGCCTGGGCGAGCAGCTCCGGTCTCCCCTGGTCGACATAGGTGCGCGTCGCCTCGAGTGCGCGACGATACAGAGGAACGATGCGCTCCTTGCTCCCCTTGCCCCAAAGGCGAACCACGCGCTCCGACCAAGCGATGGATTCCACGTTAAGCGCGGCAAGCTCCGAGATGCGGGCACCCGAGGCATAGAGCAGCTCGAGCATCGCCGCATCGCGCAGTCCCACGGGTGTCGAAGTATCAGGCGTCTTGAGCAGCGCCTCGACCTGTTGGGTCGTCAGCACACCGGGCAGGTCGCGCGGCAGCTTGGGCGACGCGATCGCCGAGACCGCATCGCCCTCGACAATCCCCTCGGCAGCCATCCAACGATAGAGCGACCGAATAGCCGACAAATGCGCAGCAATGGTGCGAGGCGCCACCTGCTCGCGCGAAAACTCGGCCAAATACGCGCGGACGGTACGCACATCGGCCATACGCGCATCGACACCCGTACGCTCGCACCAGGCAGCAAAGCGCTCCAACCGCGATCCATAGGCAGTCACCGTATTGGGAGAGAGCCCCTCGACACGTGCGATGTAGGCGATAAACGAGTCGACGGTATCGTACAGGTCAAAGGCTATGACCGGTCGCCCCCAAACAAGTCGGAACGCGTGGCCAAGTAGGCATCGAGGGCCTCGAGCGCGCGATCCGCATATGCCTGGTAGCGGTCGCGTTTACTGCGGCGCCTGCCGTCCTCGAGCGGCGGCACCAGGCCAAAATTGACATGCATGGGCTGGTAGCCCACGGTTGCCGGATCGGTCGCATAGCCCACGAGCGCACCTAGGGCGCCCACGCGAGGAAGCTCCACAGGAGCCGCACCGATAGCCTCGGCATAGGTGTTAAGCGCAGCGAGCAGACCGGTCGCCACGGCCTCCATGTACCCCTCGGTGCCGGTGATCTGACCGGCGAGGCGCACACCCGTGCCAGGCACGGCAAAGGTGCCGTCAAGTACGTGCGGCGCATCGACGAAGGTATTGCGGTGCATGACGCCATAACGGAAGAACTCGGCATGCTCCAGACCGGGAACCATATGGAAGACGCGCTTCTGCTCGCCAAAGGTCAGGTTGGTCTGGAAGCCCACCAGGTTATAGGCAGTCTTCTCCTTGTTCTCGGAACGCAACTGAATGGCCGCCCAGGGGCGACGTCCGGTACGCGGGTCGGTAAGGCCGACGGGCTTCATGGCGCCAAAGCGGATAGCATCCTTGCCGGTACGGGCGACCTCCTCGGCGGGTTGACAGGCCTGGAAGAGGTCGCCGCCCTCAAAGTCCTTGAGTACCACGCGGTCTGCCGTGGTGAGCGCCTCGATAAAGGCCTCGTACTCCTCCTTATTGAGTGGAGCGTTGAGATAGTCTCCGCTCCCCTGCTCCTCGTAGCGCGACTGCGAGAACAGCACGTCCATATCGAGCGTAGAGGCATCGACGATCGGCGCAGCAGCGTCAAAGAATGCCAAGGCGTCGCCACCGACGAGTTTCATGACCTCCTCGCTCAGAGCCGGCGAGCACAGCGGTCCCGCGGCAATGACCACGTGACCCTCGGGAATCTGCGTGACCTCGCCGTGCACGACCTCGATATTGGGCCGGGCGGCAACCTCAGCCTCTACAAGCTCGGAAAACGTAACACGGTCGACTGCCAGGGCACCGCCGGCGGGAACGGCCGCGCGATGGGCGCAATCGAGCAGCACCGAACCCATGCGCTCGAGCTCGGCCTTTAGCAGGCCGGCGGCGGAATCCGGGCGCGTCGACTTAAACGAGTTGGAACAGACGAGCTCGGCCAGGTGATCGGTATGGTGGGCCGGGGAGCTCACCTGGGGGCGCATCTCGCACAGCTTTACGGCAAACCCACGATCTGCCAGCTGGATCGCGCACTCCGAACCCGCCAGACCGCCACCGATAACCGTCACCTGATCGAACTGCATCTGCAAACACCTTTCTAATTGACACGCTTTCCATTGTGACCGAAGGGCGTCTGGGCGTGAAGCGCAAACTTTGAGGGCGCATACCTTCCATCCATCATGCGCTCGATAAGGCCCTCGAGCTCGAGCGAGCCCAAGAGCTTGAGCACGCCGACGGCATCGAGCGAGACGAGCGCGGCGATGTCATCAACCTTGAGCGGCGAGGCGATCAGCGCATGCATCACGGTCTGCTGCGTGGGGTCCAGATCGGCAATGCCAGGTGCATCGGGACGCGAGTAGCGCAGCGTGCCGTAGATGCGTGAAATAGCCATCTCGATGGATTCCTCGTCCACAATACAGCAGGCTCCGTTGGCGATGAGATAGTTGGTCCCGCGCGACTCGGGCGACAGGATAGAGCCCGGCACCGCAAGCAATTCACGCCCCAAGTCCATAGCAGCCTCCGCCGTGGAAAACGTACCCGAGGGCATACCAGCCTCGGAAACAAAGAGCGCTTGCGACAGGGCCGCAATCACCCGGTTGCGCCGCGGAAAGGCAAACTTGCGCGGCCCCATACCCCACGGCGAGATCGACACGACCGCGCCGCCCGTATCGAGCGTGCGCGTGATAAGCCCAGCGCTCGAGCGCGGATAGACCACATCGGCGCCCGTCCCCAGCACCACGACGTGCTTGCCGCCGGCATTGATCGCGGCCCAACCCGACGCCTGGTCGCAGCCAACCGCCCCGCCCGAAACCACCGTCACCCCTGCCTCCACTGCCACCTTTGCCGCAAGCTCGGCCACGGCAAGGCCGTACGGCGATGCCTTGCGCGCGCCGATGATGGAAAGCGCGGGCGTCGACAACACGGCAGGGTCGCCGCGAACGTAGAGGGTCTCGGGCACATCCGGAAGCTCCAAAACGGTCTTGGGATACAGCGCATCACCGGGGTGCAATTGGTAAGTCTCCTCGCCCATTATTGGTCCCTCCTTCCCTGATACATCGCCGCCTCGAGCACGTGATCCTGCGTCACCCGTTCGCTTTCGGCAACATCGGCGATCGTGCGTGCGATGCGCACCAGGCGCACGATGCCGCGACCCGTGAGATGTGTGCGCTTCGACAGGCCAAGCACGCACTTCTCTGCCGCCTCATCGAGTGCAAAGGTCGACACGACGCCGTCGATGGAGCGCGATTCGTCATCCTCGGCCTCGGTGTCCGCATCGTCCATATGCGACTCGCGCCAAGCGCGGAAAGCGCGCCCGCGCACGACGCAATCGCGCAGCTCGGCCGATGACATACCTTCCGCGCCCTCGATAATCACCTGGGGATCGGGCCGGGTCACATCAATCATCATGTCGATACGGTCGGCCAAAGGACCGCGCAACTTGGCCCGGTAGCGCTCGACCATCGAAGCGGAACAACGACACGGCACTTCGCGATCGCCCAAAAAGCCGCAGGGGCAGGGATTGCTCGCGGCCAGCAGCTGAAAGCGCGACGGGAAAGTAAAGGCCCCGTCAACGCGCACGATTCTCACATAACCGCGCTCAATGGGCTGACGCAGCGTCTGCAGCACGCCGGTGGGAAACTCGGCAAGCTCGTCCAAAAAGAGCACGCCGCCATGAGCCAAGCTAATCTCGCCCGGATGCACCGGACGACCACCGCCGATGAGGCCCGCGGTCGAAATACTATGATGCGGGCTACGGAAGGGCCGATGCCCCGCGAGCAGCCCATCGATGTTCTCGCCCAAGACCGAATGGATACACAGCGCCTCCTGCTGATCCTCGAGAGAAAGCTCGGGCAAAATGCCGGTCATGCGCCGCGCAAGCATGGTCTTGCCCGAACCGGGAGAGCCAATCATGAGCAAGCCGAGCTCGCCGGCCGCAGCAAGCGCCATGCCGCGCTTGGCGACCTCCTGCCCCAGAACGTCGGCATAATCGAGCTCGGGCTCAAAGGTCGCCTCGAGCACTTCAGAATCCAGATAATGGCGTGCGGCATCCCCCATGCCATGGGCCAGGTGAGATAGGTGGTCGATAAACCCGCAATCAACGCCCGCAAGCGGCACATGCTGATCGGACCTGCCGGCGATAAAGGAAAGCCCCATATCGCGCGCCAACAGCTGAAACGCCACCTCGCCCTTGACGGGCAGCACCGTGCCGTCCAGACCAAGCTCACCTGCGATAAGGCAGCGATCGAGGTTGTCACGGGGAATCTGCCCGTCGGCCGCCAGAACCGCGATGGCAATCGGCAGGTCAAAACCGCTGCCAGTTTTACGGATATCGCCGGGTGCCAGGTTGACGGTAATGCCAGACCGAGGGATCTCGAAGCCGGCCGAGCGCATGGCACACCGGATACGCCCGCGTGACTCCATCACCTCCATACTCGGAATGCCGAGCATCTGGATGCCAGGAACGCCACCGGCAAGCGATACCTCGACGGTGACGGGAATTGCCTCGACGCCGCGAATACAGGCCGCGTGAACGGCAAACGTCTCGAAGGCCATTACGACACCTGCCAATCGAACGCATTGTACTGGTGCTCAATCTCGGCGATATGCCCGCCGCGGATGGTGACGCCCACGGCATCGAAGCGAATCGACCTGAGCGGATAGTGCTCCATGAGATAGCAACTTGCGATACGGCGATACCGACGCTGCTTTTGGGCGTCCACGGCCTCCTCGGGAAAGACCCGCGTGGTGCAATCCAGGGCGACGCGTCTCGTCTTGACCTCGGCCATCACCACGACATCATCGAGCTCATCGAGCAGCACCAGATCGGCTTCGCCCTCAATGCAACGATAGCCCTGCTCCAACAAGGTGTATCCACGCTCGTTAAAGTAATCGATGGTGATCAGCTCGCCCAGCATGCCGAGCTCGCGGGGACTGAGCCCCTTGATAAACTCGGGCGTAATCGCCCCGCAGTCGAGCTCGCCGTCTTCCCAGCGCTCCTTGAGTTGCTGCGTCTTGCTCTTTTTGCTTGCGGCACACATGGGGTCTCCTTTCCCGCACACTGCATTGCCCCGATGATGAGGGCGCCTTTCATGCGGGTAAGTACCGGAAACAAACCAAAAGCTGACCAAATACCGACAAAAAACGGGCCGTACGCAACTATCACGTTGCACACGGCCCGCTACCAGCAGGTTTATAAAACGCCAGAGGTCCCTGTCTCCACAATTGGCCTAGAAAAGGCGCTCAGTCTGCAGAAAGTTTCCGCAAAAGCTCACACGATGCAGCGGACAAAGTCCATGTTTGCGAATCGCCTCGATGTGCTCGGGACTTGCGTAGCCCTTCGACTCGGCCAAATGATACTCGGGGTACTCGGCCTGTCTCTTATACACATCTCCGAGCCCACGAGACCGTACTA
>CALGKS010000086.1 GCA_937930475.1 uncultured Collinsella sp.
AATCCAAGTTAGACCATTTCAAATGGTTCGATGTCTGCCCGGATGCGACACTGAAGTAAGTGTCCATCCTCGCAGTATCCGGTTCTCAAGGTGCACGCTTTGCGGCTGATCCGGTTCGACCGGGCCGCGCGGCAAGGAGATATATTGCCAGACCGGAGGGCCCCCGGGGGCGGGAATCTGGGCGTACACATTTCCTACACATATTAAAACCCTGCTTACGTTTGCCAGCCGTTCTCTACCGCTCACCGAGGGCCTCTTTATAGTGAAGCGTCATATGGCTAAAGCTGATAGGCTCCCTTTGCCAAAGCGCAGCCGGCATCGAGCAACTCATCGCGTTCCTCCACCGAGAACCCCTCGGCGTATACGCGAACCACCGGTTCGGTCCCGCTGGGGCGGATCAGCAGCCAGGTGTCATCCTCGAATGCCAAGCGTAAACCATCCATATGGCTTACAGCCTGCGGCGCCTTGCCGCAAATCGATTTAGGATTCATGCCAGGAAGCAACGTTCGCAGCGATTCGGCGTCTTCGGCCTCAAGGCGCAAATCGCGACGCCCATAGCTCGTCTTACCAAAACTGGCCTCGAGCTGATCGACCAAAACGCCCAAGGGCGCGCCCGTCTTTGCCATAAGCTCACACAGAATCAGACAAGCAAGGATTCCATCACGCTCGGGCATATGCGCGGCGATGCCGATACCGCCGGCCTCCTCGCCTCCCATGAGGACGCCGCCCTTCTTCATCTCTGCAGCTATATATTTGAAACCGACCGGTTTAACGGTCACACGGCAGCCAAGTGCCTCAGCAATGCGGCGCACGAGCGTCGAGCACGAGAGATTGACGACGACACGCCCCTCCAAATTGCGGAATTGAACGAGGTCGCCCAAAACAAGCGCCATGATTTGATGCGGATGGATATATCTACCGCGTTCGTCGACCGCGCCGATACGGTCGGCATCGCCGTCGGTCACCAGGCCCGCGCACGCCCCGTCCTCGACAACCGCACGCTCGCAAGCGTCCACCCACGGCTCAACAGGGTCGGGGCAAATGTCCTCTTGATCGGACGACTGTCCGGCATGAATCTCGTGCACCTCGACGCCTAGCTCCCGCAGCAGGTCGGCAAGATATCCCTGGGCCGCGCCGCCCATGGGGTCAACTACCACACGCAGGTGAGCGGCTCGAATGGCCTCGGCATCGACAAACGATGCCACCGCCTGCATATAGTCAGGAATAATATCCGCGGTGCGATAGCGTTCCTCGATCCCCATCGGCTCGGGGGCCATGGTCTCTTCGAGCTCTTCGATGACATCCTGATTGGCCGTCGAGCCATCTCCCATGCGCAACTTAAGGCACAGATACCCCTGCGGATGATGGGACCCCGTCACCATGAGCGCACCGCAGGCCTCGCCGTCATACGCCGCCGCCCACGTAAGGGCGGGGGTCGGGACAGGCCGAGATGCGAGCACTGCGTCCAATCCGTGAGCCGCAAGCACGCCTGCCGCAAGCTCGGCGAACTCGCGCGCCTGCGGCCGGGTGTCGAACCCTATATATACTGTTTTGCCGGGATTGATCTTTTGCCACAACTCGCCGACGGCATCGGCAATGCGGGCAACGTTGTCGGCGGTAAAGTCGTCGTCGACGCGGGCGCGCCAACCGTCAGTTCCAAAATGAATTATCGCGCACACGCGCAGACACCTCACAGTGTTTGGATCATGATACGCATGGGGTATACCCGCAACGCTCGCCCAGCAACCTGCCAAAACCGGCATTCACCATTTGGGCAAATGCTACCAGCGATGTGCAAGCAATAAAAAACCTCCCCCGTATGGGGCGGTTTTGACCTTTATATATCGAGCGCCTCGGCCATCGCCGCCGTGGTGATCGCCGTGGTTCCACAGCAACTGCCCACCATTGCGGCACCGGCATGCCTCCATTCGATGCAAGCACGCGCGAAGGCTTCGGGGTTCTCGCGCCACACAGGACCATCCTGTGTTTGGACCGGATCACCCACGTTGGGGCGTACCGTGACGGGCGTAGTCGCCGATGCAACCATCCTGGGCACCGCCACGTTCGCGGCCGCAAGTGAACAGCAGTTAACGCCAACCGAGTTTGCGCCGTGCTTTTCGGCGTACAAAACAGCAGCCTCGATGTTGAGGCCATCGCCTAGCAGGTCGCCTTTATCGTCAACGACAAAACTTACCAAAACAGGCATGCCGTCGGCGGCATCCTGGGCGCCGGCAAGCATGGGCTGCAAATTACGGATAGACGTCACCGTCTCGATCAGCAGACCGTCAACACCAGCATTGAGCAGGGCGTATGCCTGCTCTCGCGAAATGCCTCGGATTTCTCGATACTCGGCAGAGTCTTCGGCAAACCACTCAATGCCGATCGGGCCCATCGAGCCCAGCAGCAGCTGAGGGTGCGCCTGGCGCGCATCGTCGACGGCAGCGCGATTGACCTCAGCCACGGACGGCGTAATCTGATCTTGCTTGAGGGCATAGCTTGATGCCTGAAAGGTATTGGTAATGAGCACCTGCGCACCGGCGGCGACATACAGGCGATGGATACGAGAAACAGTCTGCGGCTCGGCAAGGTTCCAAAACGCCGGTGGGATGTCGGCGGCATCGTATTCACTCATCAGCACGCTGCCCATGGGGCCCTGCGTCAACAGGGTCTCGCTCGACATGCGGCGCATAAGTTCCTCGCCGCCGGGGCGGTTGTAATAACTCGTATCCATATATAAGTTTCGCTATTCCTCGACGCTGATTCCCTGTTTTTCGAGATAAGCGAGCCAGCGGCTCATCGTGTCCTCGGAAAGCGCATGTTCCATCATGCACGCCTCGGAATCGGCCCGCTCAAAATCGACGCCGAGCTCCTGGACCAAAAACGTGCGAATAAGGCGATGACGGTACCAGATAGCCGTGCCGACCTCGCGACCACGGTCGGTCAGGATGACCTTGCCGTAATGCGATTGCTCGACAAGCTCGGACGCCTTAAGCGCCGAAACTGCCTTATTGACCGATGCCTTGGAGACACCAAGACGCTGCGCGATGTCGACCGATCGCACGCCATTGGTCTCCCCTTCTTCGCTTTCGATGCGAACCATGCACTCCAAGTAGTCTTCGTTCGCCACCGTTAGATGCAGCTCGCGCGAGCTATTTGTCGTATCCATGACCTTCCGTCCCTTCTGCTTTCAAAGGCTGATTCTACCCCATCCAAGTGTCGCGGTATGCCGTGGCATACCGTGCTAGAGTTCTTGTTGCACACGACGACCAAGATTGGAGCGGTCTTTATGGAAAACAACGCCACGAACCCCGACGTCCTTGAGCGCTTTTTGCGCTACGTCCAAATCAACACGCAATCCGAGGATGCAAACTGCGACCAGGTGCCTTCGAGCACCGTTCAGTTTGACCTTGCCAACATCCTGGCCAAGGAGCTGCGCGAGCTCGGCGCGGCCGATGCCCATGTGACCGAGCATGCTTACGTATGCGCGCATATTCCTGCGAGCGCGGGCGCGGAGAACAAGCCCGCCCTGGGCCTGATAGCACACCTCGACACCACCGAGGTTGCGCCGGGCGCCGGTGTGAAGCCGCACATTGTTCACTACGAAGGCGGCGACCTGGTCTGCGGTACCGTTGACGGCAAGCCTGTGGCCATGAGCACCGCCAAGCTTCCCGCCCTGAACGACCTTGTGGGTGAGGACTTGGTCTGCAGTGACGGCACCACACTGCTGGGCGCTGACGACAAGGCCGGCGTCGCCGAGATCATGGCGCTTGTCGCGCGTATCGCTCAGGACCCCTCGCTGCCCCACCCCGCACTCGGCATTTGTTTTTGCCCTGACGAGGAAATCGGTCACGGTGCCGAGCTGTTGGACATCGAGGCCTTTGGCTGCAAGTACGCCTACACGGTCGACGGCGGTCCCGTTGGCGAGCTGGAATGGGAGTGCTTTAACGCCGCCGAGGCAACCGTTCGCTTTGAGGGCCAATCCATCCATCCCGGTGACGCCAAAGGCCGCATGGTCAACGCGGGCAATCTGTTCTGCGACTTCAATGCCCTGCTCCCCTACGAGCAGCGTCCGGAATACACCGAGGGCTACGAGGGCTTCTATCACCTTGAGGGCGTCTCGGCAACGGTCGACCATGCCACGGCGCGCTATATCGTCCGTGATCACGATGCCGCCAAGTTCCAGCAGAAGCTCGAGCTGATGGATGCCGCCGCAGCACTGCTCAACCAGCGCCTGGGCGAAGAGCGCGTGACGGTCGAGATCAAGCAGCAGTACCGCAACATGGCCGAGATCGTGCGTGACTACCCCGAGCTTATCGATGTCGCCAAGGAAGCCTACCTTGCCTGCGGCATTGAGCCCCAGGTGCTGCCGATTCGCGGTGGTACCGACGGTGCGCAGCTGTCGTTCCGCGGCCTGCCCTGCCCCAACCTTTCCACGGGCGGCTACTGCTACCACGGCGTCAACGAGTTTGTCCCGGTCAGCTCGCTCGTCAAGATGACCGACGTCCTCCAGGAACTCGTCGCCCGCTTCGCATAAGCCTGGCTGCACAACCCTAAAAAACGAATCGCCCCGTCCTCAACCGAGAGCGGGGCGTTTTTTGCTGCAATGAGGACAGGTTGACGCGCGCCAATCTCTTGTCACAAGGAGTGTCCCAAACTGCCGGCACATAAGGAACGTCCCCAAGTGCCAAGCGCCAAGTGCAGCAAGAGTGTCCCCTTTGACCAGTCGTTTAAGAACGTCCGCAATGACTACCACTACACAGCATCGCAGGTTGAGCCAACGTCAGCGAGCGCCGCCCAAGGCGGACAAGTTGGCATGAAAAAGGCAGGGCATTGACCTTCTGGTCATGCCCTGCCTTTTGAATGACAAATTGTCGCCTTGGGCGGTGCGCAGCGTCGGCCGGTCCGCCGTTCGGTAGAACGGCGGAACTAGTAGGAGTAGCCGTTGCCTTCGCCGGTGGGCTCTTCGTAGTAGCCCGAATCGCTCGAGTCACCCGAATCATCAGAATCGTCCGAGCTGCCCGACGAAGTGGCAGTGCCATTGGCGTAGTCGTCGGACGTGTTGCTGTTAAGGTCGCCAATCGTGGAGCTAGTACCATCGGACAGGCCCATGGTATTGGGGCCCTTGGGATCCTTACCAGCGTCGACGCGCTCCATCATTTCCTTGAGCTCGTCCTCGTAGACAAAGACGTAGCTTACGCCATCAATCATGGTGCTGTCATCGGCATACGAAGGCAGGTTAGCCGAGTAGATGCCATTGACGTCCATGCCGCGCATGGCATTGACCGTAGAGACGATGTCCTGAACGCTCATATCGGTCACGAGCATGTCGGACAGCGAATTGACGAGGTCGAAGACCTTGGTGGCATCGAAGTTGTTGAGAATCTGGTTGGCGAGGGCGCCGAGTACCTGACGCTGATGGCGCATGCGCGTGTAGTCGCCATCGGCATAGGTGTAGCGGCAGCGGGCGTAGGTAAGTGCGGTCGCGCCATCCATGTGCTGCTGACCGGCGGTGATCTTAATGTCGAGATGCTCGGGGTCGTCGACATCGTCGGTTGCGTTAATGTCGATGCCGCCGACCGAATCGATGAGCGACTGCATGCCGTCGAAGCTGACCTCGGCATAGTGTGAAATCTGGACACCGCACAGCTCGTTGACCGCCTGGACCATAGCTTCGGCGCCGCCGTAGGTATGGCAGGCGTTGATCTTCATGGTCGAACCGTTGTAGACGACCTTGGTATCACGCGGAATGGAGATGAGCGTCGCCTGCTTTTGCGTGGGGTCGATACGTGCCAGGATAATCGAGTCGGCGCGATACGTATCCTCACCCGGGCGACCGTCGGTACCAAGGAGCAGTACGTAGAACGGGTCTTTTGCCTCGTCGGTATCAACCAGAATCTGGCGCAGGTTGTCGGTAATGACGTTGGAGTCGCCGAGCTTGCCCATAATGGTGGCGAACCACAGGCCGGCGGCAGTCGTTGCGCTCAGCAGCACACCGAGCACGGCAATGAGCGCGACGCGGCGAACCGTATGGCCGCGACGGCGCTGACGGGCGCGCTCGGAATAGCGGGCGACGTTATCACGGCTATAGATCTTGGCCTGTGCGCCGGTCGAAGGTCTTCGGGATTCCGCAAGGGGCTTTTTCTTAAACATAGGCAACCTGCATTAGTAGATGACGGGATCGGGGAC
This sequence comes from uncultured Collinsella sp., assembly GCA_937930475.1. Lineage (GTDB taxonomy): Bacteria > Actinomycetota > Coriobacteriia > Coriobacteriales > Coriobacteriaceae > Collinsella. Next base: position 6,187 of record CALGKS010000086.1, read on the forward strand.
AGCGGCGTGCTCGACGTGAGCGCCAAGCGCCTGCAGCTTTTCGACAAACTGCTCATAGCCGCGCTTGATGTGATGGATCGCCGATACCTCGGTCGTGCCATCGGCGATCAGACCGGCGACAACGAGAGCTGCGCCGCCGCGCAAATCGGGCGAGGTAACCTGCGCACCCGAGAAACCCTTGACGCCGTGAATCATAGCGTGATGGCTCTCGATGCGAATATCGGCACCCATGCGCACCAGCTCGGATGCAAACATAAAGCGATTCTCGAAGATATTCTCGGTGATAACGGAACTGCCGTCGGCCAGGGCGGAGAGCACCATAATCTGCGCCTGCATGTCCGTGGGGAAACCGGGGAACGGGAGCGTCTGGATATCGACCGGCTTGATGCGCTCGACGCGATTCACGTGAACGCCATCCTCGATGCGTTCGCAATCGATGCCCATGAGCTCCATCTTCTTGAGCACCATTCCCAAGTGGATGGGGCAAAAGCCTGTAACGTCAACACCGCGATCGTCGGCCATCAACGCGCCGGCAACGATAAAGGTACCGGCCTCGATGCGGTCGCCCACCACACGATGGGTAACGGGATGCAGCTCTTCCACGCCCTCGATGGTCACAACAGGCGTACCCGCGCCGACAATCTTGGCACCCATCTCGTTGAGCATGTTAGCGAGATCGACGATCTCGGGCTCACGGGCGGCATTATCGATAACCGTGGTACCCTGCGCGCGCACGGAGGCCATGATGAGGTTCTCGGTCGCACCGACGCTGGCGAACTCGAGCGTGACGGTGGTGCCGCGCAGGCCCTGAGGCGCATTGGCGTTGATATAGCCGTGGGCGGTATCGAACTCGACGCCCAAGGCCTCAAGACCCAAGATATGCATATCGATCTTGCGAGCGCCCAGGTTGCAGCCGCCGGGCATGGCAATCTTGGCGCGATGGAAACGGCCCAGCAGGGGCCCCATCACGGCAGTGGAAGCGCGCATCTTGGCAACGAGCTCGTAGGGCGCCTCCCAAGAATCGACCTGGGAGGTATCGATCTCGAGCGTGTGCTCGTCGAGGACATCGATCGTGGCGCCCATACCCTTGAGCACCTTGCCCATCACGTGGACATCGGAAATATCAGGCACGTTCTGCAGCGTCGTCTTGCCCGGCGCCAGAAGCGTTGCCGCCATGAGTTTGAGCGCGGAGTTCTTGGCGCCCGAAACAGGCACGGAACCTCCGATGGCGTGGCCACCCTCAACGCGGATAATATCCAAGGTCTACCCTTTCAAAAAGCATGCCCGGGGTGGCTGGGCCATCCCGGGCATGATGTGTTCGCAAATGGTCGAACGCTAAAGCGTTTGACTATTGGGCAAGCTTGAGCTTACACCATGCGATTTCATTATAGAGGTAGGCGCGGCGTGCATCATCCTCCGACAAATTACCCAGCTTCTCTTCAAAACCTTGAATATCAGCTTTAACCTTGTCGGCGTCGACGGTCGCCAAATCGCAAGCGCGCTCGGCGAGGACGGTCACGACATCGTCCGCAACCTGGGCATAGCCGCCGGCCACGGCAAACGTGTGGTCGACAGTGCCCATGGCCTTATCGGAAACGCGAACGTAACCGCGATCGATCGTGCAGATTTCGCTGGAGTGAGCAGGCAGAACGCCAAACTCACCATCCGTGGACGGAATCGACACAAACGCAGCGTCGCCCTCATAGGCGCAGCTCACGGGGCACACGATGCGGATACGCATAACCTACTTCTCCCCCATCTTGCGGGCGCGCTCGCGCACGTCCTCAATCGTGGAAGCATAGCGGAATGCCTGCTCGGGCAGGTCATCGGCCTTGCCGTCAACAATCTCGGCGAAGGAGCGGACGGTATCCTCGACGCGGACGTAGACACCGGGGTTGCCGGTGAACTTCTCGGCGACGTGGAAGGACTGGGAAAGGAACTGCTGGATCTTACGGGCACGGTTGACCGTAAGGCGCTGCTCCTCGGACAGCTCGTCCATACCCAGAATGGCGATGATGTCCTGAAGGTCGGAGTACTCCTGCAGGAGCTCCTGGACCTTGACGGCGACACGGTAGTGCTCCTCGCCGACGATCGAGGGATCGAGAGCGTCGGAGGAAGACGCGAGCGGGTCGATAGCCGGGAACAGACCAAGCGACGAAATGCTACGCGAAAGAACCGTAGTGGCGTCCAGGTGCGTAAACGTCGTGGCAGGCGCCGGGTCGGTCAGGTCGTCTGCAGGGACGTAGACAGCCTGGACGGAGGTAATGGAACCCGTCTTGGTCGAGGTAATGCGCTCCTGGAGGTCGCCCATCTCGGTAGCCAGCGTAGGCTGGTAACCGACGGCGGACGGCATACGACCCAGCAGTGCGGAAACCTCGGAACCGGCCTGGGAGAAGCGGAAGATGTTGTCGATGAACAGCAGAACGTCCTGGCCGCGATCGCGGAAGTACTCAGCGGTGGTAAGGCCAGCCAGACCGATGCGCAGACGCGCTCCAGGCGGCTCGTTCATCTGACCATAGACCAAGCAGGTCTTGTCGATAACGCCAGACTCGCTCATCTCGAGGAACAGGTCGGTGCCCTCACGAGTGCGCTCGCCGACACCGGTGAACACCGAGGTGCCGCCGTGCTCCTGGGCGAGGTTGTTGATGAGCTCCTGAATCAGAACGGTCTTGCCGACGCCGGCGCCGCCGAACAGACCCGTTTTGCCGCCACGGATGTAGGGCTCGAGCAGGTCAACGGCCTTGATGCCGGTTTCGAAGATCTCGGTCTTGGTGGTGAGCTCGTCGAAGCGGGGCGCCGCGTGGTGGATGGGATAGAACTCCTCCACCTCGGGCATGGGCTTACCGTCGACAGGCTTGCCCATGACGTTCCAAATGCGGCCGAGCGTCTTGGGGCCAACGGGCATCTTCATGGGCTCACCGGTATCGGTGGCGATGAGGCCGCGCTGCAGGCCGTCGGTCGAGGACATGGCGACCGTGCGGACGACGCCGCCCGGAAGCTGGCTCTCGACCTCGAGGATCGTGCTCAGATGACCGATCGGGGTCTCGGCCTCGACCGTGAGCGCGTTGTAGATCGGGGGCACCGCACCGTCAAACTTGACGTCGACGACAGGGCCGATGATACGCACGATGCGACCATCGCCGGCAGTCGTCTTCTTGGTGGCTTCCTCGACCGCAAGCTTTACGGTGTTATTAGCCATTACTGTTCCTCCAATGCTGAGGCTCCGCCGACGATCTCGTTGATCTCGGTCGTGATCGAAGCCTGGCGCACGCGACTATACGTGCGGGTAAGGGTCGAGATGATCGCGGTGGCGTTTTCCGTCGCGGAGTGCATGGCCTTGCGGCGCGCACCCTGCTCGGCGGCCGCCGAATCGATCAGGGCCTGGTAGATGACCGTCAGGATATATGACGGCACAAGTTTGCCGAGAACATGCTCGGGAGAGGGCACGAACTCGAACGTGGACGAGATGCGCTTAGGGGCGTCGGTCTCGTTCTTACGCGGACCGTGGGCCATAGCGATCATCTCGGGATCGAGCGGCAGCAAGTGCTCGACGCGAAGCTCCTGATCCACGCGGTTCTTGGCGTGGTGGTAAACAAGCTCGACGCGGTCAAGCTCACCGGCACGATACGCATCGCAGATATGAGAGGAGATCATGCGGGCCTGATTGAAATCGGGCTCGGAGGAGTTGCCCTCAAAGTGCATGGCGACGTTTGCGCGGTCGCGGAAATACGTGGCCGGTTTGCGCCCACACGCGATGATCTCGCACTCGATGCCGTCGTTCGCCCAAGAAGCGGCGAGCTTTTCGGCCGTGCGCTCCACCGTCGTATTGAAACCGCCGGCAAGGCCGCGGTCCGAAGCAATGACGACAATCAGGCCATGCTTGACGCTCTCATGCTTCTGCAGCATGGGATCGGTGCCCGAGCAGGAGGCGTCGCCGGCAACCGTCAGCATGACGTCGGTCAGCGCCTCCTTATAGGGCTCGGCCTGCTTGGAGCGATCGAGGGCACGACGGATCTTGGCCGTAGAGACCATCTCCATCGTGCGCGTGATCTGCTTGGTCGTGGTAACCGAGGAGATTCGCTTCTTAATGTCGCGAAGGTTGGCCATAGGGCTTAGTTCTCCTCTGATCCAGTCGTATCGGCATGGTGCTTGGCCATGAACTGCTGCTTGAAGTCACCGATGACGCGCAGGAGCTCAGCCTTGGTGTCATCGTCGATCTTCTTGGCGCGAACCTTGTCGAGCAGCGAGCCAAAGCCATTGTCCATGTACTCGATGAGCTCGGCACGGAAAGGCAACACGTCGGCGATCTCCAGGTCATCCAGGAAGCCCTCGTTGCCAGCGAACAGCGTAACAATCTGCTCGCCAACCTCAAACGGCTGGTAGCGCGGCTGCTTCAGGAGCTCGGTCATGCGGGCACCATGGGTCAGCTGCTTCTGAGTAGCCTCGTCGAGGTCGGAGCCGAACTGGGTAAAGCCAGCGAGCTCCTGGTACGAAGCGAGGTCCAGACGGAGGTTGCCGGCGACCTGCTTCATGGCCTTGGTCTGTGCATCGCCACCGACGCGGGACACGGAGATACCCACGTCGACTGCCGGGCGCTGACCCTGGAAGAAGAGCTCGGACTGCAGGTAGATCTGACCATCGGTAATGGAAATGACGTTGGTCGGAATGTAGGCCGAGACGTCGCCGTCCTGGGTCTCGATGATCGGCAGTGCCGTCATGGAGCCGTAGCCGTTCTTCTTGGACATCTTGACGGCACGCTCGAGCAGACGAGAGTGCAGGTAGAAAATGTCGCCAGGATAGGCCTCACGTCCGGGCGGACGATGCAGCGTCAGCGACATCTGACGGTAGGCCACGGCCTGCTTGGACAGGTCGTCGTAGATGACGAGCACGTGGCCGCCGGGGTTGGTCTCGCTGGCGGGCTTGCCGTCCTCGCCGTTGTACATGAAGAACTCGCCGATAGCGGCACCGGCCATAGGCGCGATGTACTGCATAGGGGCGGAATCGGCAGCGGTGGCCGAAACGATGATGGTGTAGTCGAGCGCACCGTGCTGAGCGAGGGTCTCGCGGATGTTGGCAACCGTGGAGGCCTTCTGGCCGATGGCGACATAGATGCAGACCATGCCCTTGCCGCGCTGATTGAGGATAGCGTCGATGGCGATGGCGGTCTTACCGGTCTTACGGTCGCCGATGATGAGCTCACGCTGACCACGGCCGATAGGCACCATGGAGTCGATGGCCAACAGGCCGGTCTGAACCGGCTCGCACACCGGGGTACGGTCGATGACGCCGGGGGCCTTGAACTCGATGGGGCGACGATGCGTGGCGACGATGTCACCCAGGCCGTCGATGGGCTGGCCGAGCGGATTGACGACGCGGCCGAGCATGGCGCGGCTCACGGGGATATCCATAATGCGGCCAGTGGTGCGGCACTCGTCGCCTTCCTTGATGGAGTCGACGGCACCGAACAGAACGGCGCCGACCTCGTCACGGTCAAGGTTCTGGGCAAGGCCGAAGACGGTCTCACCGGTATCGGAGCTCTTGAACTCCAGAAGCTCGCCTGCCATGGCGCTCTTGAGGCCGGAGACGCGCGCGATGCCGTCGCCTACCTCGTCGACCGTTGAAACCTCATGCGTATCGACCGTCGCGGAGAGGCTCGTGAGCTGCTCCTGCAGTTTCTTGGCGATATCCTGGGCATTGAGGGTTTCGGACATTAGGCTTCACCTCCGTACGAATTAGCAGAGTTTGCGAGGGTCTCCTGCGCGATGCGCAGCTGCGTCTTGACGGAAATGTCACGACGCTCGCCGCGGGCCTCGAGAACCAGGCCGCCCACGATAGACGGGTCGACCTGCTCGATAAGGAATACCTTGCGGCCGAAGTCCTGCTCGCATTTCTTAGTGATGGTTTGACGCAGCTCGTCGTCGAGCGGGATCGCCGTGGTGACGGTCACGCCCACTACATCCTCGTCTTCCTCGGCAACATACTTAAAGGCAGCTGCCACCTTGGGAAGAAGGTCGAGCTGGTCGCGCTTGGACATGGTGTCGAGCACGGCGATGATCTCGGGGCTGGCGCTAGCCAGACGCTCGATCATCTCGAGGTCCTCGAACACATGGTTCTCGGCCTTGGCGGCTTCCAAAAGGGAGCGCGCGTAGGTCTCGAGCACCTTGTCCTGATAGCGGCTAGTCGGCATTCAGGCTACCTGCTTCCTGGATGTAGCGCTCGATGAGCTTCTTCTGCTCGCCCTCGTCCTCGAGTGCCTCGCCCACGATCTTGGTGGCGACAGCAACGGACAGGTCGGCGATGGAGCTCGCGGCACCGGCGTAGATGGACTTGCGCTCGTCCTCGACGGTCGTGTGGGCCTTGGCGATGATCTCCTCGGCCTCCTTGTGAGCAGCCTCGATGATACGGGCGCGCTCGGACTCGGCGTCCTTACGGGCCTCGAGAACGATGTCGGCAGCCTGACGACGGGCGTCGGTGACGATCGAGTCGGACTCAGCGCGCTTGGCGATAGCCTCCTGCTTGGTCTTCTCGGCCTCGTCGAGGCTCTCCTCGATCTTCTTGCCGCGCTCCTCCATGGTTTTCATGATGCCCGGCAGGGCGACCTTGGCCAGCACGATCCAGATGATCAGGAAGGCGATAAGTGCCGGGATGAACTCCGCCATCTTAGGGATGAGGATGTCCGCACCGGCAGCGCCGTCCTCGGCGAACGCGGAAACCGGCATGAGCAGCGCGGCCGCGGACGCGGAGAGTGCGATCGCGCTCTTCTGGGATGAAAGATTCATACTTGACGCTCCGAGCTATTTAACGATCAGCGCGACAACGAAGCCGATCAGAGCCAGAGCCTCGCCGAAGGCGGAGCCCATGATGAAGACGGTGAACACGCGGCCCTGGACCTCAGGCTGACGGGCCATAGCACCCGTAGCACCCAGAGCAGACAGGCCGATAGCAAGACCAGCGCCGATAACACCGAGACCGTAACCGATAACTCCCACGATTCCTCCTTTGTCGTGCGTGTCTTATTTCACGCAGGATAACCTTTTTATAACTGCCGGGCTCCATGGGTACGGGCACCGGCGGTTTAACGAATTGCCTTACCTTTAAGGCGCGAACGGAAGACTACTCCTCCTCCGCGACCTCCTCTGCCTCGGAGACATACACGGCGGTAAGGACCGTGAAGACGTAAGCCTGGATGGCGCCGACCACAAGCTCGATCGCATAGATCAGGATGAGGATGGCAAGCCAGGCCAGCGAAGGCAGGGCGCCGACGGCGTGGGCCGCGGAAACCTGCTGAAGCAGCGGCTGCATGAACATGCTCGCCATGATGGCGAACGAGCCCATGACCACATGTCCTGCGAACATGTTGCAGAACAGACGGACGGCGAGCGTAATGAGGCGCAGGAAGGTCGAGAAAAGCTCGACGACCCACACAAGCACGTTCATCGGGAAGCTCACGCCCTGCGGGGCGAGGCTCTTGATGTAGCCGATCACGCCGTGAGCCTTGCATCCGTAGTAGATGAAGTACGCGAAGGCGAAGATGGCGAGTGCGGCGGTGGAGCCGATTGCGCCGGTGCCGGGCTTCATTCCCGGGATCAGGCCGATCATGTTATTAATCAGGATGAACAGGAAAAGCGAGCACAGGAACGGGAAGTGCTTCTTCCAGTTCTCACCCACGACGCCCTTGCCGATATCGTTCTCGACGTACTCGATGATGTACTCGAAACCGTTGACGAAGAAGCCCTTGGGAACCAGGGTCTGCTTCTTCTTGAACACGGCCAGGACGATCAGGAGCACGATCGTGGAGACGATCAGCCAAAACGAGTACTGCGTGATGCCGCAGCTCAGATCGCCCACGACAGGGGTGGAGCTGAACTCGCTGACCAGATGATTAATCTCATCAGGCAGCTTTTCAAAAATTTCCACGACTTACCTTTCGACCTCATGAGGATCTCGCAGCGCCTTGGCGACGCGAACCGTACAGGCGGCCATAAAGACCACGAAGCCGATCGCCTCGCCCAGGAGGAACATGCGAAATGCCTCTCCGAACAACGCAAACACAACCAAGGTAAAGACGAGCAGGGCGACTGCCGAGACCGCCAGACTCACCATACCCTTGAGCATGTCCGCATTCTGCTTATCGTCAAGAACCGGCTTGAGCGTAAAAACAAAGGGAAGGAAGGCAATTGCGCCCGCGATGGCGCCTGCAACGATAGCGAGCAGATCGGCTATCTGAAACACTGGCTTCCTCGCTTTCCTTTTTAACGCCTCACAGCACAGTCCCAGCCAAACATTGGTGACTATTGTACGAGCCAATCGCCAAAGTACAACCGTAAAACAAACGGTTAATACGCACCTGTACGTTTTCTTAAGGCCTTCTTTATGCCGCAGGTACGGTAATACGTTTTTTCGAACCCCTCAGGGCAAAACGTCCGTTAACAGAAGTGCGCGTGGACGACTTTTGCTCGCCCGCGCGCACCATTTCTTCGTATTTGTGACCGTAGCCGACAAGGCCCAACGACTAGAGCGTACCGTAGATGCGGTCGCCGGCGTCGCCCAGGCCGGGAACGATGTAGGCGGCCTCGTTGAGATGGTCATCGATGGCGCACGTATAAATATGTACGTCGGGGTCCTTTTCGGTCAGTGACTTGAGGCCCTCGGGCGCGGCGACGATGCACAGCATGCGGATATCCTTGACACCGCGCTCGCGCAGGTAGCTGATGGCCATCTCGGCCGAACCGCCCGTGGCGAGCATGGGGTCGACAACCAGGCAGATGCGCTGGTCGATATCCTTGGGCATCTTGCAGTAATACTCATGCGGCTCGTGGGTGACCTCGTCGCGCTCCATGCCGATGTGGCCCACGCGAGCGGAGGGTACCAAGTCGAGGATGCCGTCGACCATGCCGAGACCCGCACGCAGGATGGGAACGATGGCGAGCTTTTTGCCGGCGAGCTGCTTAAACGTTGCGGTGGTGATGGGGGTCTCGACCTCGACGTCTTCCATGGGCAGGTCGCGCATGGCCTCGTAGCCGTCAAAAAGTGCGAGCTCGCGCACGAGCTGGCGGAACTGGTTGGTGCCGGTGCTCTTGTCGCGCAGGATCGACAGCTTGTGCTGGACGAGCGGATGGTCGACAAGCGTCACACGGGACGTATCGTAGGTGACGGTCATGGGTTGATGCCCCTTTCATTGCGGCCGGAAGATGGCCTTGCTGACAAGACGCATGGCGACGTTGTTGCCGCGCGCCGTGCATAAGTTTAACGGTTTGTTGTATCGAGCAGCTCGTCGCAACCCTACTGAGCGGTGTTGAGCGAACGCTTGACGGCATCACGCCAACCAGCGAGGTTGCTCTCACGGCGCTCGGCGGACATGTGAGGATGGAAGACTTTGACGATCTGAGCGTTTTGCTCCAGCTCCTCCAAATCCTCCCAATAGCCGACAGCAAGGCCCGCCAAGTACGCGGCGCCGATCGCCGTGGTCTCCACCGTCTCGCACTGCAGCACGGGGATATCCAGCAGATCGGCCTGAAATTGCATGATGAACTCGTTGCGCGAGGCACCGCCATCGACGGACAGGCGCTCAATCGAAAGTCCCACGTCCTGCTCCATGGCGCGCAGCACGTCATAACTCTGGTAGGCCATGGACTCGCAGGCCGCACGTACAATGGTCGCGCGACTCGAGGCGCCGGTCAGGCCGCACACGATACCGCGAGCACGCGGGTCCCACCAGGGAGCGCCCAGGCCTGCGAAGGCGGGGACGAAGTAGCAGCCCTCGTTGTCGCTGATCGAAGTGGCGAGTTGCGCGGACTCACTCACGCTCGAGATGATGCCCATGTTGTTGCGCAGCCAGTTCATGGTTGAGCCGGCGGCAAAGATAGAACCCTCGAGCGCATAGCTGATTTTGCCGTCCGCGGCGATACCGATCGTGGAGACCAGACCGTTCTTGGATTCGACGATCTCGTCGCCGGTGTTCATGAGCATAAAGCAACCCGTGCCATAGGTGTTTTTGGTCTGGCCGGGATGGAAGCAGCAGTGGCCGAACAGCGACGCCTGCTGGTCGCCCGCCACGCCCATGATGGGTGGCATGTTGGTCATGATGTCGCTCGCGACGCGGCCGTAGTCGCCCGAGCTCCAACGAACCTCGGGCATCATGGAACGCGGGACGTCGAAAAGCGCCAGCAGATCGTCGTCCCAATCGAGCGTATGGATATTAAAGAGCGCGGTGCGGCTGGCATTGGTGTAGTCGGTGGCAAAGACCTGACCGCCGGTGAGGTTGTAGATGAGCCAGGTGTCGATGGTGCCAAACATGAGGTCGCCCGCCGCCGCGCTCTCGCGTGCGCCGTCGACGTTGTCGAGAATCCACTGCACCTTGGAGGCCGAGAAATACGGGTCGAGCGTGAGTCCCGTGCGGGAGCGCACCAGTTCCTCGCAACCCTGTTCAACCAACGCGTCGATTGCCGGCGCGGTACGGCGGCACTGCCATACGATGGCGTTATAGATCGGCTGACCGC